>NZ_JACYNU010000002.1:0-279391 GCF_014839455.1 Microbacterium sp. CFBP 8801
TCCCGCGCTGGGAGATCCCGTTGCTGGGCGACATCCCGATCATCGGCCCGGTCCTGTTCAACCAGACGTTCATCGTCTACTTGATGTACGCCGTCGTCGCCGTTGTGGCGTGGGGCCTGTACCGTACGCGCTGGGGTCTGCGCCTGCGCGCGGTGGGCGAGCACCCGCAGGCCGCGGACACCGTGGGCATCAACGTCAACTCAAGTCGCTTCTGGAACGTCTCGCTCGCCGGCGCGATCGCCGGTATCGGCGGCGCATACTTCACGCTCGTCTCTGTAGGTCAATTCACCAAAGAGATGACGGCGGGCCTGGGCTTCATCGCCCTGGCCGCAGTGATCTTCGGCCGGTGGGACCCACTGCGCGCGACGCTTGCCGCGCTGCTGTTCGGTTTTGCGACCAACCTGCAGAACCTACTAACAGTGCTGCGCACACCCATTCCGAGCGAGTTCATGCTCATGCTGCCCTACGTCGTCACCATAATCGCGGTGGCCGGCTTCGCGGGTCAGATCCGCGGCCCCGCGGCCGCCGGCAAACCATATATCAAGGGCTGAACCCGCCCACTTCGCCTTCACGAGAGGACCCTGCACTCAACGATGACCGACATCGACTGGGATGAGTTGCGCTCCGCCGCGACCGACGCCATGCACCGCGCCTACGCGCCCTACTCCCGCTTCAAGGTGGGCGCCGCGGCGCTCGTCGCCGACGGCCGCATCGTCTCGGGATGCAACGTCGAGAACGCCTCGTACGGGGTGACGCTGTGCGCCGAGTGCGGGCTCGTCTCCGAACTGCACATGAGCGGTGGCGGCCAGCTCGTCGCGTTCGTGTGCGTCGACGGCGAGGGCCGCACGCTCATGCCGTGCGGTCGCTGCCGCCAGCTGCTGTTCGAGCACGCCATCCCCGGGATGCTGCTCGAGACCGTCAGCGGCATCCGCACGATCGACGAAGTGCTGCCCGACGCCTTCGGACCCCGCGAGCTCGAGGAGGCGGCACGATGACCACCGTTCACCCGCACGACGCGGTCGAAGTCATCCGCACCAAGCGCGACGGCGGCACGATCTCGGAGTCGGCCCTTCGCTGGCTCATCGAGCACTACACGAAGGGCTACGTCTCCGACGCGCAGATGGCCTCGTTCGCCATGGCCGTGCTGCTGCGGGGGATGGAACGCGACGAGATCCGCGTGATGACCGATGCCATGATCGCCTCGGGCGAGCGCATGGACTTCTCGTCGCTCGGCAAGCCGACGGTCGACAAGCACTCCACCGGCGGGGTCGGCGACAAGATCACGCTTCCGCTGGCGCCCCTCGTGGCCGCGTTCGGCGTCGCCGTGCCGCAGCTCTCGGGTCGCGGCCTCGGGCACACCGGCGGCACGCTCGACAAGCTCGAGTCGATCCCCGGCTGGCGCGCAGCGCTGTCGAACGACGAGATCATGGCGCAGCTCGCCGACGTCGGCGCGGTCATCTGCGCCGCGGGCACCGGGCTCGCCCCGGCCGACAAGAAGCTCTACGCCCTCCGCGACGTCACCGGAACGGTCGAGGCGATCCCGCTGATCGCGTCGAGCATCATGTCGAAGAAGATCGCCGAGGGCACCGACTCGCTCGTGCTCGACGTGAAGTTCGGCTCCGGCGCCTTCATGCAGGACCTCGACCGCGCACGCGAGCTGGCCCGCACCATGGTGGCCCTGGGCACCGATTCCGGCGTCAACACCACCGCGCTCCTCACCGACATGAACACCCCGCTCGGCCTCGCCATCGGCAACGCCAACGAGGTGCGCGAATCGGTCGAGGTGCTCGCCGGCGGCGGCCCCGCCGACGTCGTGGAGCTCACGGTCTCGCTCGCCTGCGAGATGCTGACGCTCGCCGGCCAGCCCGATGCCGACGTCGAGGCGGCGTTGAACGACGGCCGCGCGATGGACGTCTGGAAGCGCATGATCCGCGCGCAGGACGGCGATCCGGATGCCGCCCTGCCCACGCCGCGCGAGACCCACACGGTCGTCGCCGACCGCTCGGGCATCGTCACGCGCATCGAGGCGTTGCCGTTCGGAATCGGCGCCTGGCGCCTGGGCGCCGGTCGCGCCCGTGCCGAAGACGCGGTCGTGCACGCCGCGGGCATCGACCTGCACGTCGCCGTCGGCCAGCCGATCACGGCCGGTCAGCCCCTGTTCACGCTGTCGGCCGACGACGGGGCACGCTTCGAGCGGGCACTCGCCTCGGTCGATGGAGCGTGGGAGATCGGCGACACGGCGACGGCGGCATCCCCGCTCGTGCGCGAGCGCATCACCGCGTGATGGCATCCGACCGAAGGAGCAGCACCATGGCCACCGACGACGTCCGCATCGAGGGTGTGAAGGTGCAGAGCCTGCCCAAGGTGTCGCTGCACGATCACCTCGACGGGGGACTGCGCCCGCAGACCGTCCTCGAGCTGGCCGATGAGATCGACCTCGACCTCCCCGCCGACGACGCGAAGGGCCTCGAGGCCTGGTTCTCGGACCACATCGACGGCGGATCGCTCGAGGACTACCTCGAGAAGTTCTCGGCGACGGTCGGGGTGATGCAGACCCGCGAGGGTCTCGTGCGCACCGCGAAGGAGTTCGTCGAGGATCTCGCCGCCGACGGCGTCGTCTACGGCGAAGTGCGATGGGCGCCGGAACAGCACCTGACCCGCGGTCTCAGCCTCGACGACGTCGTGGATGCGGTGCAGGAGGGCATCGAAGCGGGGGAAGACGCCGCCGACGCCCGCGGACAGGACATCCGCGTGGGGCAGCTGCTCACGGCGCTGCGCCACAACGACAACTCCCGCGACATCGCCGAACTCGCCGTCTCGTGGCGCGGTCGTGGCGTCGTCGGCTTCGACATCGCCGGTCCGGAAGACGGCTTCCTGCCGTCGCGTCACCGCGCGGCGTTCGACTATCTGGCCGAGCAGTTCTTCCCCACCACGGTGCACGCCGGTGAGGGGGCGGGTCTGGCATCCATTCGTTCCGCACTCCTCGACGGACGCGCCCTGCGCCTCGGCCACGGTGTGCGCATCGCCAACGACCTCGACGTCGTCTCGCGCGAGGGCGAAGAGGTGCAGGTCACCTTCGGCGACCTGGCGCGCTGGGTGCGCGACCGCGAGATCACGCTCGAACTGTCGCCGACCTCGAACCTGCAGAGCGGCGCCGTGACGGCCTGGGGCGACACGATGGACGCCCACCCGTTCGACCTGCTGTACCAGCTCGACTTCTCGGTGACGGTGAATGTCGACAACCGCCTCATGAGCGCGACGACGCTCACCCGTGAGCTGGGGCTGCTGGCCCAGGCGTTCGACTACGACCTGGGTGACCTCGAGGCGTTCCAGCTCAACGCCGCCGCCGGCGCGTTCCTGCCGGTGGAGGAGCGCGAAGAGCTCATCGAGATCATCTCGGAGGGATTCCAGCCCTGACCCGACCTCGGGCGCGCGTCGATGCCGGCGTGCGCCCGTCGTCGTTCTCGGGCCCGTTCCGAGGCGCCCGCGGGGGACGACCGGCCCCCCACACGTACGCGGCGGCGGCGAGCACCGACCCCGCGAGCACGACGATCCACCACGGGAACGTGGGGATCTCGGGGCGGGTTCCTGCGCCGTCGAGGGCGCCCTGCGGGGTCGGGATGACACGTTCACCCGTGACGAGGATGCGGTGGCTGTTCACGCCCAGCGGGGTGCACGTCACGAGGGTGACGAGATCGCGCCCCACCACGGGGACCAGCGACTCGGTGTCTTCGGGTTCGACCACGAGGGTCTGCACGACGCGGTACACGAGCACCTCGCCGAACACCTCGATCGTGACGGTGTCGTCCACGGCGACCCGATCCAAGTGCGTGAACAGTTCCGCGGTGGCGAGCCCGCGATGCGCGGTGAGCACCGAATGGGTGGTCTCGCCGCCCACCGGCAGAGCGGTGCCCTCGAGGTGCCCCACGCCCTCGTAGAGGACCTGCTCGCTGGTGCCGTGGTACACCGGGAGGTCGACGTCGATCGAGGGGATCTTCACCCGTGCCATGAGCCCCGATTGATCGGAGCGAAGTTGCTCGGCGTAGTCGGTCTGCTGATCGGCGGAGTTCGCCAGCGGGAGCCGCTCGTTCGCGGCGATCTCGGCGCCGCCGTCGACGAGCCGCGTGTTGTACTCCCGTGCCGCGTCGAGTCGGTCGGCGAGCGTATCGGCGCCGAGGTCGCGGATCTGATCCGAGTAGCCGTCGATGATCTGCGATTGGGCGTACTGGGCGAACCAGCCGGCGACGGTGGGGTACATCAGCAGGCAGACGCCCGCGAGCGCCCCCACCGCCAGAAGCAGCGAGACGATCGAGAGCCGCCAGCGCGGGCGTCGGCGGTCACGTCGCGCGGGTGGAGGGGAGTCCCGCGCATCGGGGCTCCCCTCCGGCGAGGGAGACGAGGCCGCGGCGCCCGGCCGCTGCGTCGTCCCCCCGCTCACCGATCGACCGTCCTCAGGCCGGAGCCTGGGCCGCGCGGGCACGCCGGCGAGCGACGACCAACGCCGAGCCCACCATGACCGTCAGCAGGGCCGCCCCGCCGACGCCGAACCAGAGGCCGCCGTCGCCACCCGTGATGGGCAGGGCGAATGCGGGCACCTGGTTGTGGGCGAACTCGAGGTAGTTGCGCACGGGGGCGGTGGTCGAGGTCGGGCCGGGTACCACGGCGGTCAGGATACGGTCGGGCGACGGCAGCTGGTAGCCGGTGGGCGCCGTGATCTCGCGCACCCAGTAGTTGCCCGGTGTGATGATCGGGATGAGCACGTTGCCGTTGGCCAGGGTCAGCCAGTTCGTCTCGCCGTTGATCACGATCGGATTGGCGCCGTTGATGGCATCCTGCTCCGTGAGGAACACCTGGTACGTCGCGCCGGCGAGCGGGACGCGCGCGCCGTTCGAGGTCGTGTACGCCGACACCGTGAGTTGGCCGATCGGCGTGCTGCCGGTGACCGACTCGGTGCTGCCGTTGATGTTCGCCGTCGCGGTGTTGACGATGACGCCGCTGGCCGGGATGGAGGTGGCCCTGGTCAGCACGTTGAACGTCACGGTGCCGCCGGGGAGGCCGCCGAGGCGGGTGCGTCCGGCGGGCGTGAAGGTCACCGTGAGAGCACCGGCGGTGTTGGCGACGGTGTAATCGGTGGTCTCGGTGAAGCTCTGCGTGACGCCGGCGGCGTTGGTGACCACGACGTTCGACGGGGTGACCCCGGCGGGGACGGTGGCCGCCGTCAGGTAGGTCAGCTCGGACGGCAGGTTGTCGGTGAGCGTGAACACGTCGATGGCGTCACCGGCGGCGAGCGTCGGGATCGACGAGGCGACGGCCCAGCGGATCAGGTCGGGGTTGCGCTGCTCGACAGACCCGGCGGGTGCCGGAACGCGCGTCTTCGTCAGCTGCGTGACGGCGTTCTTGGGGTAGACGTGGACGTCGTAGATCCACTGGTTGGCCGGGGATCCGGCCGCGCCGGTCGGCGTGGGCAGCGTCACCAGGAAGGGGGCGGCCGGGTTGGTGGCGGTGGCCGGCAGTTGCGTCTCGGTGATGAGGTAGACGCCGATGGGCAGTCCGTCCGGGTACAGCGCGGGGTCGGGGGCGAACGTCGCGAGACCGGCGGTGTTCGACAACGACGAGACGAAGCTGACCGTGTTGGGGCGCTGAGCGGCCTGCGCCGGCGTCAGCGTGGCGGCCTGGGACCACCCCGCGGAGGTGGTCAGGTCGACGCCCGACACGAGGGTGGCGGTGAACTGCGCGCCGGAGAGGGGGTCGGCGGGCGGGTTCGCCAGCTCCTGACCCGTCGACGTCGGGTTCAGCGGCGTCGACGGCCCCAGCGCGTGCTTGTGCAGCGTCAGGGTGCGGGTGACGGTGGAGTCGATGTTGCCCGGGAGTGTCACGGCCGATGCCGGTGCGACGGCACCGACGACGGTGAGGGCTCCGAGCGCGAGGACGCTCAGAACGGCGCCTGCTCTCTTTCGGATGGACATGTGCGTGCCTTTCGGAAGGTGGTGAAGGGTGGGAATCGAGAAGTCGTGCAGTCGGCGGTGTCGCGCGACGGGAGAGGTCATAGCGGAAGGCTTCCTCCCTTGCGTCTGCGGTGGATCACGGCGCCCCCGACGGTCAGGGCGAGCAGGAGACCTCCGGAGAGGAGGAAGGTGTCGGCGCCGAGACCGCCCGTCATCGGCAGGGCGGGGCCGGTCACGGGCGCGTTGACGAACCGGTACACGGCGCTCTGTCCCGCGGCGGGCGCGGTGATGCTCCGGCTCGCCACCGTGGTCCAGGTCGCTCCGTCGAGGCGCTCGAGGCGCAGCGTCTGGTACGCCAGGCGGGTTCCCGCGACCGTCGGCGCCTCCGACAGCGTGTAGCCGTGGCCCGGGCGCACCTCGAAGGTGCTCGCGGCGTTCCCGCCGACGGCGTCGTACGCCGCACCCACGCGACTCTGCGTCGGCAGGGACGCCCCGGCCAGCACCGCGGGGGTCGCCGTCACCGTCCACGTGGCCGGGACGAAGCCGGTGCTGGGGGTGAGCACGTCCTTCAGCACCGTCAGGGTCGCCGTCGCGTTGGTGACCGTGCAGGTGACCGCGGCTCCCGTTCGCAGAGTGACGTCGCCGGCCGTCGACACCGCGACGACGGTTCCCGTCGATTCGATGCAACGCCAGGCCCCCACCTGCAGATAGGTGGCGGTGGTTCCGGCTTCCGAGAGGCGGTACGCGCGGCCGGGGCTGACGGGCACGTTCGTCGTGGCGGCCGTTCCGGTGCGTCCGGTGGGGCCGGGCAGCGAACCGGTCGATGCGGCGGCGGTGAGCGTCCAGTCCGTCGCCGCGGCCGCGCCGAACGACACGGACTTCACCAGGGTGAGAGAGGTGACCGGCTGCGTGATGAGCGTGCACGCGACGATCGCGGACGGAGCGACGTTGGGCAGGGTGCCGCTGACCACGCCGCCCGCGGTGGTGAACGTGACGGCGACCGCCGTGCCGTTGACGGTGCACGCTCCGCTGACGAAAGTGAACCGGGTCTGCAACACCTCGGAGATTGTCAGCGTGGCGCGGGACGCCGCCGAGCCGAAGAGGACACTCCACACGGCGTTGCCGGAGGGATCCGAGTTCTGGCGCGGTGCTTCGCTGGGGAGCGCGGTGGCGGTTCCTGCGGTGGCCGCGGCCGCGGTGCCCAGGCTCCACCCGGCGACCGGGGTGGTCTGCCCCGTGGCCGGATCGAGCACGCGTGCGGTGAGAGTCACCGTCGCGACGGGGCTGGGGGAGTTGAAGAACGTGCACACGACGCTCGCGCCGAAGCGCTCGGGCATGGTGACGTCGGCGCTCGCGGAGCTCGCGCTCGTGATCCGGATGCCGTCGCTCCAGCACTCCACGCGGATGGTATACGCCCCGATCGTCGAGGTCGAGCCCGCCGCCATGGTCTCGGAGACCGTCAGGGTCGTGCCCACCTGCACGGGGAACGGGCCGACCTGGGCCGATTGACGCCCGGCGGCGGCGCCCGTGGTGACGGCCGTGCCCACCGCGCCGCTGGCGTCGGACAGCGAGAGCTGGAACTGATCGGCGGCCGCGGCGCGTCCGACGACGTTCTTCTGCACGGTGACGCTCCCGGGACCGGTGCAGCTGGCCAGGTCGCTGGCGGCGATGTCGAGGCGCGGCGACCCGGCGATGCGCGTCCACGACGTGGGGTCGAACTCGTAGGCGCTGGTGCTGCTGGCGAGGTAGACGGTGCCGCGCGGCGAGAAGGCGAGTCCCGTGACGCTGCCGAAGGCCGGTGCCGGGGTGGGGTCGATGCCGACGAGCGCGCGGGTGTTGGAGGTGTTCACGGCGAGCGTGCCGCCGCTGGCCGCGGCCAGGGTCTCGGTCGTGACGGTGAAGATGGCCGCGCTGCTGGCGTTGTTGACGGTCGCCGCGCCCAGCACGTAGAGGTTGCCGCGGGAGTCGAAGGCCATGTCTCCGTTGCCGTTGGGGGCGGAGCCCGCCGAGAAGGAGCCGAGGTAGGCGAACCTCGACGCGGTCGGCGCCGACTCGGTGAAGCTCCAGAGGTGGAACGCGCCGTTGGTGAACTTGCCGAAGAGGTACCGGCCGGTGGAGAGGTCGACGGCGCCGGTGACGATGCTGCCGGCGACGGCGGTGCCCCCGGGCCCGGCGGTCGTATACGCGGTGCCCGCGAGGGTTTCGAAGCCTCCGCTCGGCGTCCACTTGAGGATCGACAGCACGTTCGCGCCGTCGGTGGAGCGGTTCAGGGCGTACGCGGTGGTTCCGCCCGCGGAGATGCCGAGCGAGTTCGCGGCCGCGACGTTCGGCCAGGTGCCGACGGTCGTCTGGCCTCCGCCGACGATGTCGCCCTGCACGAGTGCGCCCGTGACGGTCAGGCCGTAGAACAACCCGCTGTCGCAGGCCAGGCGCGTCTGCTGCAGGGTGTTCGTGAAGGTGCAGACGATCTCGGCGCCCGCGTCATCCGGCATCCTGAAGGTCCCCGAGCGGGACGTGCCGGTGGCCACGACCGTGCCGTCGCGGGTGCAGTCGTACGAGGCGGCGTAGCCGAGTCCCGTTCCCGAGGTGGGCGATTCACTGATCGTGTAGGTGCCGCCGGGGTTCACGATCAGGCGCGAGATCTGCGCCGACTGCACGCCGGAGCTGTTGCCGGTCGTCGTCGTCGTGGCCAGTGTGGCCGCGGAGGTGCGGATCGAGAGGGTGAACTGATCGGTCGAGGCGCCGCGCGCGGGCAGGTTCTTGCGCAGGGTGAGGCGAGTGGCGGGGGTGACGGCGAGCGTCGTCGCCTCGGTGGCGATGAGCGGGGTGACGACGTTGCCGGGGCCGTTCGTGTACGTGCCCTCGACGGATGCCACGACGTTCACCGTGATCGTGCACGAGGTGTTCGCGCTTCCCGCGGGGAGGTCGCCGCCGACGGCGGCGATGCTCGAGCCCCCGGCGAGGGCGGTGACGACGAAGGCCGTACCGGTGACCTGCGTGCACGTGCCGCCGATCGCCGGTGTCGGGGCGACGGTGAGTCCGGCGGGAAGGGTGTTGGTGAACGACCAGTCGTTCTTCGCCGCGCCCTCGGAGGTGTTGGTGACGGTGTAGGTGAGCGTCGAGGTCGAGCCGACGGCGACGCTGGCGGGCGAGAACGACAGGTCGAGACGGGGGGTGGCGTCGAGCACGCGCAGGTTGTCGATGCCGAAGGCGCTGCCGGCGCCGGTCGTCGTGTTCGTCAGGCGCACCTGGGCGGCGGAGATCTGCGCGGGCGTGAGCAGCGCCGCCGCCGTGCCCGTGTAGGTCGTGGCGCGGGCGGAGGTGCTGATGGTGGGATCGAGGATGCCGCCGATCGAGCCGCCCGGGGCGAGCACGGGCGTCGAGGTGTAGAACACGGGGCCGGTCGCCGCGCACGGGTTCACGGCGGTGGGGAAAGCATTGAGCAGCGTCGTCGTTCCCGAGAAGAGTCCCGCCGACAGCGCGGGCGTGTTCGCCGAGCACACGGCGGCGGCGGCGTCGAACCGCACGGTGTAGTAGCGGGATGCGGTCGCGCTCACGCCGATGCCGGCGGTGCTCTGGGCGAGCGTCGTGCCCCCGGCGACGGTGGTGTAGGGGAGGGCCACCACGGCGTGGTTGCCGCGGGTCGCGTCGGTGGAGCCGCTGGCCGGGGTTCCGGCGGCGGTCGATCCGGCGACGCCCGCGCCGAGCTGGCCGAGGACGTCGGCCAGGCGACGGACTTCGCGGGCGGAGAGCGACGAGTTCGAGACGATGCCCTGGTTGGGGCAGACCTGCGCGTTCGGGTAGGGGGCGGCGTACGCCAGCACCACGCCGGTGCAGGTGGAGCCACTCGCCCAGCCGGTCGAGGCGGTGAAGCGACCGGTGGCGTAGCCGGTGATGGAGGTGAGCGTGGTCGGAGTCAGGCCCTGTTCGAAGCTCTCGGTCCACACCGTGGCGGGTGCCTCGGGGACCCCCGCCGCGAGGGCGTCGATGCGTGCGCTCGGCGGAGCGCGCTCCAGGGGCATGCCGGTGTCGGCGCCGTCGCTCCCCTCGGGGCCGGGGGTCGAGTCGGCGTCGCCGGGCGGGTCGGCCTCGTCGCCGGGTGAGGATTCGGCGGGCGGGTCGGGAGTTTCGCCGCCGTCCGGGGAGGGCGTCGACGGGACGTCGACGGTGTCGTCGTCGTCGTAGGGGTCCGGTGAGGGAAGGGGGCGGTCGGCGCCGGGCGTGGGGGCTGCGATCGTCGCCGACGCGCTCGGGCTCGCCGCGGGCGACGGCGTGCGGGGGGCGTCGCTCGGGCTCGGCATCGGTGATGGGGCGACGGTCGACTCACTCGGGTTGCCCGTGGGGGACGGCGGAAGGGGGAGCGCGCTCGCCGGAGCGACACCCGACCCCACCAGCACCGCCATGACCGCCAGCGTCGCCGCCGCGGAAGCGACGAGCGCGCGCGGGCGGCGCGCGCCGGGGGGACGCGAGTGATGCATGGGCCTCTTGCGCGACGCTCAGCGCCGCGGGGTCGCGAATCACCGACCGGGGGGTCGCGGCGATCCGGGGGGGACGGGACGATCGGGGTCTCGTCCGCCTCATCTGCCTCGCGAGGACCCGTACGACCGATGCTACGAATCCGCTGAGCGGTCGGGAACAGACCGACTACGGGGTTACTACCGAGGCGACTACGGGGGTCGGTGAGGGGACGCGTCACCCGGCTGAGCCCGTGCGCGAGACGTCTTGCGCACGGGCTCAGCTCACGACGGGGTGATCGCGGGCCGGGGCACCGGACCGCCGCCCCGCCGAGGTCGGCCGTCGTCGCCCCGCGGGCCGCGCCCGTCCTGCGCCGGGCAGCGCGAGGTCAGCTCAGGGCCGAGGAAGGAAGCCGGCCAGCTGCTCGGCGATCACCCGGTCGACGTCGGCGGGATCAGCCGTGGGCGTGCCATCGCCCGGCTGGGGGCCGTACGCGCCGAACGAGGCGTGCGATGCGCCGGGGATCTCGACGAACGTGGCGTTCGCGGGGAGCTCCTTCTCGGCATCCGCGATCTTCTGCGGGGTGCTCAGACCGTCTTCCGATCCCGAGAGGCTGAGGACGGGGAGTCCGGATGCCGTGAGATCGTTCGCGCAGTACGAGGCGAAGAGCACGAGTGCGTCGGCGTCGGGTGCCAGCTGACAGGCGCGGACACCGCCGAGGGAATGGCCGCCGACCGCCCAGGTCGACACCCCCGGGGCGAGGTCGGTGAAGGTCGACAGCGGCCGCGGGTCGAAGAACGCGAGGTTCAGCCACGGCCGGGTGATGACGACGGTGATGCCGTCGTCGACGACGGTGTCGGCGAACGTGGCGATGTATCCCTCGGCCTCGACCTTGGCGCCCGGGATGAAGACCAGCCCCTGGCCCGTGCCGCCGGCGGTGGGCGAGAGCACGATCCCCGCGCCGTCGTCGGTGATCGTCAGCGCGGGGTCCGCCTCGGCCTCGGCGAGGGGGCCGGGCTCGGCGCCCATGACGCCGACCTGGGTGTAGATCAGGATCCCGGCGATCAGCAGCACCACGAGAGCACCGATGCCGCCGAGGATCCAGCGCAGAACACGACGACGCCGGCGGGGCGCTCGGGGCGCTCCGCCGGCGTCGGACGGGGTGGTGTCGGTCACCTCACGAGCGTAACGCTGCGTGTCGTGAGGAGACCGGGGTTGTCACGCAGCCAGGGCTGCCTGCCGTGCGGCGACGATCTCGACGATCCGAGCGTGCAGCGGGTGCTCGGGAGTGAGCCCCGTCACCTCTGCCGTGAAGGCCTCGGCGTCGAGCTCGCGCAGCAGACGCTGCAGGTCGACGGCCTGGGTGTCCTCGGTATCCGAGAAGTCGAGGGCGGCGGCCATGGCCGCGACCAGCGCGTCGACCGGGAGACCCCGCTCGATCGCCTCGGCGGCGGGCCCGACGAAGCGCTCGTGCCGCGAGAGCTTGCGCAGCGGCTGGCGACCCACCCGCCAGACGGTGTCGGGAAGCGCCGTGTTGCGGAAGCGGCGCAGGATCGTCGCGCGGTACTCGCCCTGCACGTCGGGGTCGAGCTCGTGCTTCTGGACCAGCAGGGCGCTGGTCTCTTCCAGCGCGGCCTCGACCCGGGCCGAGATCGCGGGGTCCGCCAGCGCGTCGGAGATGCGGTCGATGCCGGCGCGCGCGCCGAAGTACGCCGTCGTGGCGTGGCCCGTGTTCACCGTGAAGAGCTTGCGCTCGATGTAGGGCTCGAGGTCGTCGACGAAGTGCGCACCGGGGATGTGCGGAGGGGTGTCGCCGAAGGGCCTGCGCTCGATCGCCCACTCGTAGAACGGCTCGACGGTGACGTCGACACCGCCCTGCGCCTGGGCGGGAACGATGCGGTCGACCGCCGTGTTGGCGAACACCGCGCGGGCGGCCAGGGCGTCCCACGACTCGCCGGCCAGCTCGACGATGTGCTCGCGCAGCTGGTCGGTCGCGCCGATCGCGTTCTCGCACGCCATGATCTGCAGCGGGGCGAGCGAGGGGTCGCGCAGCGCGAGCCCCGCGACGATGTGCGGAGCCACGAACTTCAGGATGGTGGGACCGACGGCGGTGGTGACCACGTCGGCCGTGGCGATCTCGTCGACGAGGGACTCGGCATCCACCGAGCTGTCGATGGCACGGAAACCGGTGACCGTCTTGTCGACGCCGCCGTCTCCCACCTCGTGGACGGTGTACGACGAGGCGTCGTTGATGGCCGCGACCAGAGCCGCCGAGACGTCGGAGAAGACGAGCTCGTAGCCGCCCTCGTGCAGCAGCAGTCCGACGAAGCCGCGACCGATGTTGCCCGCGCCGAAGTGGACGGCCTTCATGCGTTGACGGACCCGGACAGGGCCTGGAAGAGCTCCTCGGGCGAGGAGGCCGCCTTCAGACGCGCGACGTCGTCGTCCTCGGAGAAGAGGATGGCGATCTGCGACAGGATCTCGAGGTGCTCGTCGCCCTTGCCGGCGATGCCGATGACGAAGCTGACGGGCTCTCCGCCCCAGTCGACGCCGCCGTCGTAGCGCACGACCGACAGGCCGGACTCGAGGATGGCCTGCTTGGTCTCGTTGGTGCCGTGGGGGATGGCGAGCTCGTTGCCCATGTAGGTCGAGACGGTCTCTTCGCGCTGCTGCATGGCGGCGAAGTACTCGCCCGTGACCGAGCCCGTGGCCTGCAGCAGGTCGGCCGCCTCTTTCATCGCCTCCTCGCGGGTGGCGCTCCCGGGGTGGATGCGGACGGATTCGATGCGGAGGACGTCGTGTGACATGGTTCTCGCCTTTCTCGTCGTGCTGTCCAGCCTCGCAAAGATCGGGCCGGACGGGAAGGCGGAGGGGCCGGCGCATGTGCTCCGGCCCCTCCGTGATACGGGTGGTCCTTTATGGGCCACCTGTTTGGTTAGTGCGAACTAGCAGGCTAGACGGAAGGAGTAGGTCCGAGTTCCCGCTAGGTTTCCCGGGAGCTTGATCCAGCGCCCCGAGGATCCCCCGCTAGCGAAGGGCTGCCATGCGTTACCCGTGTAGGCGGTCCATCCCCAGGTCTGGAGTTGGCAGCCGCCGTTCGCCCACACGAGATCGGTGTCGGCCCAACCGTACTTCGAAGCACTGTTCTGCCCCTGGCTCAGCGCGCCTGTCGTGCCGCCACAGGTGGTGCTCGACGACGCACTTTTGCAAACCGTGATCGTCCGTGAGCCGCTGTTCGTCACGCTAGCTCTGCCAGTGTCAGCCAGTGCAGGCTGAGCCACCAGCAGCGTCGCCGCTGCCGCAGCGAGCAGCGCAACGCCCGTCATCTTCAGCTTTCTTGCCATGAGAACCCCCTCATTGTCACGTGATATGTACGTTCAGGTTTGCCCATGACGGTGAGGGAGCCAACTCAATTCACGGGTTGAGCGTGCAGGATTCACCCGCTCGTGGGTTTAGAAGCCGCCTCCTCTCCCCGTGAGGTACGGAGGCGGCTCCGAGCCGTTACTCCCTTTGCGTACGGACCATCTCTACGACCTCGTCGTACTTCGGCGAGTTCATGAAGTTGTCGACCGAGACGTGGAGCGAGTCGGGCGACTGCGCCTTCGCGCGGTCGGTGAGCTGGTTCTGCGTGATGACCAGATCGGCCGAGCCGTCGAGGTTCGCGATCGCCTGGTTGGTGACCGTGATGCCGTCGATGCCCGCCTTCTTGATCTTGTTGCGCAGGACGCTCGCGCCCATCGCCGACGAGCCCATACCGGCGTCGCAGGCGAACACGATGTTGTGTAGCGGCTTCGTGGCCACAGCGCCGCCCGCCAGTCCGCTGAGGCTGCCCTCGACATCGCGGTCAGCGGCCCCCACGGTCCCGCCGGTGACACCCGCGTTGCTGTTGGCGCGAAGCCCGTCGAGGGCGGCGGAGTTCTTCCCCTTGTTTGCGGAGGTTCGGGACACGGCGGCAGCGAATTCGTCACCGCTGGCGGCAAGATCTCGCTTTCGCGAAGCCCGCAGGATGATGGCGGCGACGATGAACGTGACAGCCGCGGCGATCACGACGGACAAGGTCACGGCGAAGTAGCTGTTGTTCGCGACCTGCGCCTCCACGGCCAGGATGCTTCCGGGTGCAGCAGGTCCGCGCAGCACGCCGCCGAGGAGCATATTGGTCGTCACGCCGCTCATCCCTCCCGCGATCAGGGCGAGGATGAGGGTCGGCTTCATCAGCGCGTAGGGAAAGTACACCTCGTGGATGCCGCCGAAGAACTGAATGATGGCTGCGCCGGGGGCGGACGCCTTGGCGGCACCGATTCCGAAGAAGGTGAAGGCAAGGAGCAGGCCGAGGCCGGGGCCGGGGTTCGCTTCGAGCAGGAACAGGATGGAGCCCCCTGTGGCGCTATCCGACGCCTGTTGGATGCCGAGTGGCGTCAGCACCCCGTGGTTGATGGCGTTGTTGAGGAAGAAGACCTTCGCCGGTTCGATGAGGATGCTCGTCAGCGGCAGGAGGCCGGTCTCGACGAGCCAATTCACCGCGGTGCTCAGCAGTTCCATGAGCCCGTTGATCAGGAAGGCCAGCGGGTAGAAGCCGACGATGGCCATCACGAAGCCCCAGATGCCGGCCGAGAACATGTTGACGAGCATCTCGAAGCCGGCCTTGACCTTGCCGTCCCACAGTCGGTCGAGCTGCTTCATCGTCCAGGCGGCGAGCGGAGCCATGATCATCGCACCGATGAACATGTTGATCTCGCCCAACTGGTTGTCCGCGGGCAGCGTGGCGTTTACCTGGGCGATGAGGTAGTCGGATCCAGCCATGACGCCGAAGGTGGCGATCGCGCCGACCACGCCGCCGCGTACGGCGTACACCAGGTGGCCGCCGAGGTAGGCGATCAGGATGGGGAGCAGGTAGTGAATGAACGGGCCGACGATGGTCGCCAACTGGGCGTTCGGGATCCAGCCTTTCTCGATGAAGAACGCTGTGAAGATTCCCCAGGCGATAAGTGCGGGGATGAGGGGCATGATCATGCCGGAGAGGAACGTGCCGAATCGCTGTACCGCGACCCGTGCCCCTCCCGGCTTCTTGGTGGGTGACGTCGTCGTCATTGCTGTGTCTCCTTGGTGTGGTGCGCAGCGGGGGCCACGCAGTGGGGAAGCGGCTGGTGCCGCCGGTGTTCGAGGAAGCGACCGGGGTCGCTTCACGTGGTCAGGACAAGGCGGGAGCCGCTTCCCTGGCTGCCGAGACGGCTTGGGCCGCCTCTCGGGCGGAGGCCGCGTCATCGGCGGCGAGGGCGGCCTCGGCGATGCGGAGCGCATCGTCGAGAGTGTGGGTGAGCAGGGTGGCGCGCACGTCGGCGAGGGCGGTGGGGGCCATCGACAGCGTGGTGGCGCCGAGACCGACGAGCACGACGGCGAGCAGCGGGTCGGCCGCGGCCTCGCCGCAGATGCCCACGGGCTTGTCGTAGGTGCGTCCGGCGGCGCCGACCTCGCGGATGAGGCGCAAGACGGCCGGATGCCACGGGTCCTGGAACGACGCGACCGAGCCGAGCAGCCGGTCGGCGGCGAGGGTGTACTGCGTCAGGTCGTTGGTGCCGATCGAGGCGAAGTCGGCGATCTGCAGGATGCGGTCGGCCAGCAGCGCCGAGGAGGGGACCTCGACCATGACGCCGGTGGTCTTCAGGCCGTAGTCCTTGGCGAGCGCGGTGAAGTACCGGGTCTCTTCGACCGTCGACACCATGGGGGCCATGACCCACAGGTCGGCGGGGCCCGCCTCGGTCTTGCGGGTCGCGGCATCCGCTTCGGCCAGGGCCGTGAGCTGCTCGCGCAGGATGTCCTCGCTCGCGCGCAGGGCGCGCAGGCCCCGAAGGCCCAGCGCCGGGTTCTCTTCGTGGGCGTCGTTGAGGAAGGGCAGGGGCTTGTCGGCGCCGGCGTCGAGCACGCGCACGACGACCTTCTTGCCGGGGAACGCCCCGAGCAGCTCGGTGTACGCGGCGCGCTGCTCCTCGACGGTGGGGGCGGAGCTGGAGCTCAGGAAGAGGAACTCGGTGCGGAACAGGCCCACGCCCTCGGCGCCCAGCTCGACGGCTTCGGCGGCTCCGCCGGGCTTTCCGAGGTTGGCCAGCAGGGGCACCTTGGTGCCGTCGGCGAGCGCGCCGTCGGTGATGGGGGCGGATGCCGCGGCGGCACGGGAGGCTGCGCGGGTGAGCGCGCGCGCCTTCTCGTCGTCGGTCGGGTCGAGGGTCACGACAGCGGCGGCGGCGTCGACGATCACGGACTGGCCGTCGACGAGGTCTTTGGCGCCGGCCGCGCCGACGACGGCGACGATCGACTTCTCACGGGCGAGGATCGCCGTGTGCGAGGTGGGCCCGCCCTCGGTGGTGACCAGGGCCAGCACCTTGTCGAGGTCGAGCAGCGCGGTGTCGGCGGGGGCGAGGTCCTTGGCGACGAGCACGAACGGGTGGCCGGGGTCGGGGATGCCGGGGGCGGCGACGCCGCGGAGGCGGGCGATGACCCGCTGGGCGACGTCGTCGAGGTCGGCGGCGCGCTCGCCGAGGTAGCCGCCGAGGGCGACGAGCTGCTCACGGAACGAGGCGAAAGCGTCGTGCACGGCGAACTCGCCGGTCTTGCCGGTCGCGAGACGGCTGTCGACCTCGGCCTCGAGGGTGGGGTCTTCGGCGATCATCGCCTGGGCTTCGAGCACGTCGCGGGCGGCGCCGCCGGCCTGTGCTCCTCGGGCTTCGAGCTCGCGGGCGACAGCCGCGATGGCCTCGCGCACGCGGGTGGTCTCGGCCTCGACCGACTGCGCGCTCTTCTCGTCCTTCGGGGCGGGCAGGGGCTCGGCCATGCGCGCCACGGGTCCCTGGGCGACGCCCAGTCCGATTCCGACTCCACGGAGTTCCGTCATGGTGCTGTTTCCTTTACTCGGTGTCGTGGTCGGTGGTCAGCAGTTCGCTGAGGCGGTCGATGACGGCCTCGGCGCTGTCGCCGTCGGCGGTGAGCGTGACGTAGTCGCCGTACTCGAGACCCAGCGCGATGATGCCGAGGATGCTGGCGGCGTTGACCGCGGCGCCCGCGTCCTTGGCGATCGTCACGGGGATGCCGGAGTCCTTCGCGGCCTGGGCGAAGAGCTTCGCGGGGCGCGCGTGCAGCCCGTGCGTCGATCCGATGCGGACGGTGCGGGTGAGGTGGGGCATGGGGATCCTTTCCGTCGGTCTCAGATCGTGTCCGCGCCCGGGCGGGCGCGCAGGGCCTCTTCGACAAGCGCGAGCGTGCGGATGCCGCTGCGGTCGGTGAAGACGTCGTCGGGGAGCAGGGCGACCAGGACGTCCCGTGCGGCGGCGTCCTGCCGGATGCGCTCCAGGTCTGCGGCCAGGTGGGGTCCGACGAGCACGATGTCGGCCTGATCGAGGTCGATCGGCAACGAGTGGACGGTTCCCGCCGAGGCGGAGTAGGCGAGGCCCTTGTCTTGCGCAGCATGACGAACGCGTTGCGCGACGAACGTGCTCGACGCACCCGCTCCGCACACCACGAGGATCCTCATCGACCGGCCTTTCTTCCTCTCGATTGTCCGCACCGCGCTCCCAGCAGACAACCAGGTTCGTTTCCCACCCCCCGGAACATGGATGCCGCCCACCCGCGCCGGGGCAGGGAGTGCGTGGTTGGATGGAGGGAGCGCTGCCACACTCGGTGCGGCGCGGAGGACGGATCGTGACGACGAAAGCTCGCCAAGACCGCCTGCTGGCCCTGTTGCTGCGGGACGGGGAATGGTCGACCGCCGCGTCCTTGGCCGATGCGTTGGGCGTCACCCCGCGCAGCGTCCGGTCGTACGTGACGGCCGTCAACGCGCGCGTGGCGGGAGGCGCCGCCATCGAATCGGGCCCGCTCGGGTACCGCGCGGGAGCCGATGCGGCCGCCGCGCTGCGGGCCATCTCGGGATCGGATGCCGGAACCCCCCGCGACCGCCTCCACACCCTCGTGCGGCGCCTGCTCGACTCCGCCGACGGCATCGACGTCTACTCGACGGCCGACGCGCTGCACGTGAGCGCCGCGACCCTCGAAGCCGATCTGTCGCGCGTGCGCGGCCTGCTCGGCGGCACCGAACTGACCCTGGAGCGCTCGGCATCCACCGCCCGCCTCCGCGGGACCGAAGTCGCCCAGCGCCGACTGCTCTCGAAGCTCGCGCACGACGAGATGGATGCCGGGCACTTCGACCTCGACGCCCTGCGGCGCACGCTCGGGGAGCGTTCGGTGGGCGCACGCGCCTTCGGACCCTTCAAGGCCGAGCTGGTGTCGGAACTCGGATCCCTCGGGTACTACGTCAACGAGATCGGCATCGGCGACGTCGTCATGCACATCGCCATCGCCGCCGACCGCACCACCCGCGACCGCGCGCTGGGATCTCCCGGCGGCGATTCGTCGGACGCCGCCGCCGCCGTGGCGGCGCTGCTCGACCGGTTGACGCTCAAGCACATCGGCGTGCAACTGGGCTCCGGCGACCTGCGCCATCTCGCGACCCTCGTGCTCACGCGCATCGTCGCCCCCGGCTCGCCGGCCGTCGACGACGTGCGCTCGCGCCTCGACCCCGCGGTGGAGGTGGCCGTGCGGCGGGTCGTCGAGAACGCGGCATCCGAGTTCCTCGTCGACATCGCGCACGACGACTTCATCCTGCGCCTCGCGCTGCACGTGCAGAACCTGCTGCACCGCTCGCGCGAGCAGGCCTGGTCGCGCAACCCCCTGACCCGTTCGCTGAAGTCGACGTACCCGATGATCTTCGAGGTCGCCGTCTACATCGCCAAGGGACTGCAGGACGGCCTCGGCATTCCGATCCTCGACGACGAGATCGCCTACATCGCGATGCACGTGGGTGGGCGCCTCGAGCGCAGCCGTCGCGCCGACCAACTGCTGACGGCGACGATCGTGTGCCCCGGGTACTACGAGCTGCACGAGCTGCTGCGGTCCAGCGTCGACCGCTCGCTCGGTCAGGCCATCGAGGTCGTCGGTGTCGAGACGCGCATCGACCCGGCCTGGGACGCGATCGACACCGACCTGGTGCTCACCACGATCGACCCGCCGCGCCCCGGTGACCGCTTCGTGCGGATCCAGCCCTTCCTCACCGACGCCGACGTCGAGCGCGTGCAGGCCGCCGCCGGTCGCATCCGCCGCGGGCGTCGCCTGGCGCGGCTGCGCGCCGAGCTCGAGCGGTACTTCGCGCCCGGGGCGTTCGTGCGGGGCCTGGATGCCACCGACGGCGAGGCCGGCGTCATCCGGCGCCTCGGCGGGCTGCTGGTGGAGCAGGGGGTGATCGACGACGCCTATGTCGTGCGCGCCGTGGAGCGCGAGGCGATCTCGTCGACCGCGTTCACCGACGCCCTCGCCGTGCCGCACGCGATGGGCATGACCGCGACGCAGACGCGCATCGCGATCGGCATCGCCGACCCCTCGATCACCTGGGGAGAGGGCCGCGTGCAGGTCGTGGCCTTGGTGGCGTTCAGCGAGACCGACCGCGAGGCGTTCCAGACGGTGTTCGAGCAGTTCGTCGAGGTCTTCAGCGAGCGCGACAGTGTGCAGCGGATCGTACGCAAGGCGACGAGCTTCCCCGCGTTCCTCGACGAGCTGGTCGCGGTGATCGACGGCTGACACATCGGCCCCTTCGGCCGCGCCGTGCCGTGCCGCCGTGCCGTGCGGCGCCGTGTCGTGCGGTGCCGTGCCGTGCCGCGCGGTGTCGTGCAGTGCCGCGCCGCCGTGCCGTGCCGCGCGGTGTCGTGCAGTGCCGTGCCGCCGTGCCGTGCCGCGCGGCGTCGCCTGGTGTGGGGCGGGTTCGGTGCAACGGGGCGGTCATTGCGCGCCCCGGTGCACCGATTGCGCCCCGCCGCGCGGAGGAGTGATGCCGAAGGCCGCGAGGCGAAGGCCGAGCGTGGCCGCGTCGCCGAGATCCTCCCAGCCCCACCGGATGACGTGGCGCCGCGTGGTCCCGCGGATCCAGTCCTCTCGGCGCTTCTCTTCTTCGATGACGCGCTGAGGGGTCTTGCCTTCGGCCGCCGCGATACCCCGGTACTTCACGCGACCGTCGAACTCGCCCCACGCGGCGACATCGTCGAGGCCGAAGTCGACCCAATACGTGTTGCCGTGCGGTCCGGGAACCCCGACTTGGAGCGACGGCGGTGCGAAGCCGAGGTCGTGCAGCCGCAGACGGCTCACGCTTTCACCGGGCAGCTGGGCGCGCCCGTCGGCGAACAGCAGCACCTTCTCGGCGGCGCGACGACCCCGGGGCGACGTGCGCGCCCAGCTCAACGCCTCTTCGCGGAGGCGCTCCGCGTCATCGACGTCGTACCGGCCGGGTGAAGAGAACGCCCGAGCTCGCAGTGCCGCATCGGCGATGCTGACCGAGACCTCTCGCGTCTCCGCGCGCGCGACATCCGCCATCGTGCGTGCAAGAGGCGTGCAGTGCAGCCCCTCCACCTCCACCAGCTCCGTCCCCTCGGTGAGGGAGCGATGGCGCACCACCCCCGCGCCGGAGCTCGGGCGCGATTCGGCCGTGAGGACGTGCAGACCGCCGTCGTCTCGCAGGCAGGGCAGCCCCAGCAGAGCCGCGGCGGTGAGTCCGCAGAACACCGGCGGGGACCCGCTCGTGCGGGCCAGCGCACGAGCCTTCACGACGATCTTCTCTTCGCGGCTGAGCCCATCCACGTCGGCCGCCCGGGCGTACATCCCCGGGCGGATGGAGCGCAGGAACCCGACGTCGAGTTCACGCCGGACGCGGCGGGAGTGCCATCCGCGCTCGACCAGATCGGCACGTCGAAGAAGCGGCACGGCGTGGGGGTCCATCGACCCACTGTGTCTTCTTCGTGGGGTGGCTCTCACACAGATCGGGCCGTCTGGGGACGGCGCCGCAAACCTGCCCGCGGGGGAGGAACCGTGCGGAGCTCGGGATAGGGGCGGGATCGGTGCAACGGGGCGATCATCGACCGCCCCGTTGCACCGATCGCGCCCCGTTCGCGCCGCGCCGCCGCGCCGCCCGGCCCCGCGCCGCGCCGGCCCCGCGCCGCGCCCCTCAGCGCATCGACACCAGCAACGCCTCCGCCCCCGCGCGCAGCGCGGCGAGGCGACGGGTCGCCTTCTTGGCCGACGTGCCGCGCACGTCGAGGTACAGCTTGAGCTTGGGCTCGGTGCCGCTGGGACGCACGATCAGGCGCGAGCCGTCATCGAGCCACAGGCGCAGCACGTCGCCCGGCGGGAAGCCGTCGACGCCGTCGAGCAGGTCGTCGATGCGCGTCACCGCGGTCTCGCCGATCGCGGACGGCGGCTGGGCGCGGAGGGATGCCATGATCCCGCCGATCTCGCTCACGTCGCTGACGCGGATCGAGATCTGATCGCTCGCGAACGCGCCGAACGTGTCGCGGAACTCCTGCAGCAGGTCGGCGACGGTGCGGCCCTGGCCGCGGGCATCGGCCGCCATCTCGAGCAGCGCGACGGCGGCGGAGATGCCGTCCTTGTCGCGCACGGTGACGGGGTTCACGAGGTACCCCAGGGCCTCTTCGAAGCCGAACACGATGCCCGGTGCCCGCGAGATCCACTTGAAGCCGGTGAGCGTGGAGTGGAAGTCGAGTCCGTAGTGCTCGGCGACCGCCTGCAGGCCCGGCGACGACACGAGCGAACAGGCGAGGGATGCCGGGGCCCCCGCGTCCGCGTCCCGGGCGTCGTGCGCAGAGTCGTCGCGCGCGGACGCCGCAGCCCGCGCCGCGCGCCAGCCCAACAGCAGCCCGATCTCGTTGCCGGTCAGGCGGCGCCAGCCGGCCTCGGCGTCGGAGTCGGGGATCGCGACGGCGAGGCGGTCGGCATCCGGGTCGTTCGCGATGACGAGCTCGGCGTCCGCCTCGCGCGCGGTCTCGAACGCGAGGTCCATCGCGCCCGGCTCCTCGGGGTTGGGGAACGCCACGGTCGGGAACCGCCCGTCGGGGTGGATCTGCGCCTCGACGACCGTGGGCTGCGGGTACCCCGCCTCGGCGAGCACGCGCGAGACGGTCTCCCACCCGACGCCGTGCATCGCGGTATAGACCCACCGCAGTCCCGCGGCTCCCACGGGGGCGGGGGCGACGGCCGCGGTGGCCGCGACGTAGGCGTCGACGACCGACTCGGGGGCGTTGGCGTAGCCCACCGACCGGGGGAGCACCGTGACGTTGCCCTCGTCGGCGATCCGCTGGATGTGGGCGGCGATCTCGGCGTCGGCGGGCGACACGATCTGCGCCCCCTGGTCGACGCCGCCGAGGTACACCTTGTACCCGTTGTCGTCGGGCGGGTTGTGGCTGGCGGTCACCATGACGCCGGCATCGGCGCCCAGGTGACGCACCGCGAACGCGAGCACGGGGGTGGGCAGCATGCGGGGGAGCAGGATGGCGTTCAGCCCCGCTCCCGTGAAGATCTCGACCGAGTCGCGCGCGAAGACGTCGGAGTTGCGACGCCCGTCGTAGCCGACAACCACGGTCGGCGTTCCGGGGCGATGCTCGAGCAGGTACGCGGCGAATCCGGCCGCAGCCTGCGCGACGAGCACGCGGTTCATGCGGTTGGAGCCGGCGCCGAGGGTTCCGCGCAGGCCCGCCGTGCCGAACGCCAGGCGGGTCGAGAAGCGGTCGTCCAGATCGGCCTCGGCCTCGGCATCTCCCGTCTCCACCCGGGCGATGAGCTCCGACAACTCGTCGCGGGTCACGGCATCCGGATCCTGCGCGAGCCACGCGCGGGCCGCGTCGAGGTACGCGCTCACAGCGCGCCGATCACGCGCGCGAGCAGCGCCGAGATCACGGGCTCGGCCTCGCGGCCGGCCTCGAGCACCTCGGCGTGGCTCAGCGGGGTCTGCTGGATGCCGGCGGCCAGGTTCGTGATGAGCGAGAAGCCCAGGATCTCCATGCCGGCCTGGCGCGCGGCGATCGCTTCGAGGGCCGTCGACATGCCGACGATGTGTCCGCCGATGGTCTTCGCCATCTGCACCTCGGCCGGGGTCTCGTAGTGCGGACCGCGGAACTGCGTGTAGACGCCCTCGTCGAGCGTGGGGTCGATCTCGCGCGCGATGGCGCGCAGCCGCGCCGAGTACAGGTCGGTGAGGTCGATGAAGGTCGCGCCCTCGAGCGGGGAGTCGGCGGTGAGGTTGATGTGGTCGCTGATGAGCACGGGCTGCCCGGGCGTCCACGTCTCGCGGATGCCGCCCGCGCCGTTGGTGAGGATCATCGTGGTCGCCCCCGTGGCGGCGGCCGTGCGCACGCTGTGGACGACCCGGCGTACGCCGTGACCCTCGTAGTAGTGTGTCCGCGCGCCGATGACCAGGACGTTCTTGCCGCCGGGGGTGCGGACGCTGCGGAGCGTGCCGACGTGCCCCTCGAGGGCGGGCTTCGAGAAACCGACGACCTCGGTGGCGGGGAACGACGCCGTCTCCTCGCCGATGAGCTCGGCGGCGCGTCCCCACCCCGACCCGAGGGTCACGGCGATGTCGTGGTGCTCGACCCCGGAGAGGCGGGCGATGTCGGCCGCTGCGGCCGTGGCGACCTCGAACGGGTCGACCGCCGGGTCATCGAGCGGGTGAGAAGTGCTGTTGGACATGCCTCCACTCTAGAAAGCGCGGAGCCCCCGGGGCCAGACGCGGGCACAACGGGTCGTTCGCGTGTCGCCGACGCAGACGACGCTGACACAATGGATGCCATGGTGCAGAGCTTCGAGCGCAAGCAGTCCGTCGCGATCGTCGGGGGCGGCCCCGGCGGCTACGAGGCGGCCCTGTCCGCCGCGCAGTTGGGCGCCGACGTGACCCTGGTGGAGCGCGCGGGCGTGGGCGGTTCGGCCGTCATCACCGACGTCGTCCCCTCGAAGACCCTCATCGCCACCGCCGATGCGGCCGTCGCGATCCGCGGGGCGAGCGACCTCGGCGTGCAGCTGTTCGCCCGCGACGACCGCGGCAAGCCCCTCACCCCCGAGGTGGCCATCAACCTCGCCGCCGTCAACCAGCGCCTGCTCTCGCTGGCCCGTCAGCAGTCCGATGACATGCGCAGCTCGCTCCTCGAGGCGGGCGTGCGCATCATCTCGGGTCACGGCCGGCTCGACGGCGGTTCCGCGGTGGTGGTCTCTACCGAGGCCGGCGGCACCGACTTCGACCGCATCGAGGCCGAGACGCTCGTCGTCTCGGTGGGCGCCTCGCCGCGCGAGCTCCCCTCGGCGCAGCCCGACGGTGAACGCATCCTGACGTGGACGCAGCTGTACAACATGAAGTCCGTGCCCGCGCACCTCATCGTGGTGGGCTCGGGCGTCACGGGCGCCGAGTTCGCGTCGGCGTACATGAACCTCGGTGCCAAGGTCACGCTCGTCTCGAGCCGCGATCAGGTGCTGCCCGGTGAGGACCAGGATGCCGCGGCCGTGCTGGAGCGCGTGTTCCAGCGCGGCGGCATGACGCTGTTGGCGAAGGCGCGGGCCGAGTCGGTCATCAACACCGGCGACGGCGTGCTCGTCACCCTCGCCGACGGACGCACGATCGAGGGCAGCCACTGTCTGATGGCGGTCGGCTCGATCCCCAACACCGCCGGTATCGGTCTCGAGCAGGCCGGTGTGCAGATGACTCCCGGGGGCAACATCCGCGTCAACCGCGTCGCGCGCACCTCGGTGCCGAACATCTACGCGGCCGGCGACTGCACGAACTTCGTGCCGCTGGCATCCGTCGCGTCGATGCAGGGGCGTCAGGCCATCTTCCACGCGCTCGGCGACATCGTCATCCCGCTCGAGACCCGCCGCATCACGGCCAACATCTTCACCGCCCCCGAGATCGCCACCGTCGGCTTCAGCGAGCAGGACGTGACCGAGGGACGCTTCAAGGGCGTCGTGAAGAAGCTCCCCCTCTCGGCCAACCCGCGCGCGAAGATGCAGGGCATCACCGACGGCTTCGTCAAGATCATCGCCCGGCAGGGCAGTGGAACGGTCATGGGCGGCGTCATCGTCGGGCCCAAGGCCTCGGAGCTCATCTACCCGCTGGCGATCGCCGTGGAGCGCCGCCTCACCGTCGACCAGGTCGCCCGCGTCTTCGCGGTGTACCCGTCCCTGACCTCGAGCATCACCGACGCCGCGCGCGCGATGCACATCGTCGACCGCGACGATCCCGGCGAGGACTGAGCCTTCCGGATGCCGCGCTCCGCGGCATCCGTCCCCCGCTGCGCGCCGCGCGCCCCGCCCGAGCCCGCGCTCGTGCCGCGCGCAGACACGCAAACGCCGTTCCTGCGCATAAACGGGGTGCGTGAGCGTTTCTCCGCAGGATCAGCGTTCATGCGGGTGGGGGACCCTCGCGTCACTCGCTCGGCGTACGTCGCGGCGGGGCGCACCCCCGCGCACCAACCGACCCCGCGAGGAACGACGACGCCGCACCCCGAGAGGGATGCGGCGTCGAACGGATGCGGTGCGCGTCAGCTGATCAGCAGCAGCTGATGCCCGGCCGACACCGTGGTGCCGGCGGTGGCGTCGATGCCGGTGACGGTTCCGTCTTTGTGGGCCTGCAGGGGCTGCTCCATCTTCATCGCCTCGAGGACGACGACCAGGTCGCCCTTGACGACCTGCTGGCCCTCTTCGACGGCGACCTTGACGATCGTGGCCTGCATGGGCGACTTCACCGCGTCGCCGGTGGCGCCGGCGGCGGGCGAGGCGGCGTGCGAGCGTCGGGACGGCGGGGCCGCGGCCGGGCGGCCCACCTGCGGAGCGGCGGCCGAGATGCGGTCGGGCAGGCTCACCTCGAGGCGCTTGCCCGCGACCTCGACGACGACGGTGTGCCGGCCGGCGGCGGTGGCGGGAGCCTCGAGCTCGCCGTCCCACGCGGGGATGTCATTGTCGAACTCGGTCTCGATCCACCGCGTGAAGACGCCGAACGTGCCGTCCTCGGCGGTGAAGGCGGGGTCGCGGACCACCTTGCGGTGGAAGGGGAGCACGGTGGGCATGCCGGCGACCTCGAACTCGTCGAGCGCGCGGCGCGAACGCTCGAGCGCCTCGGCGCGGTCGCGGCCGGTCACGATGATCTTCGCCAGCAGCGAGTCGAACGCGCCCGAGACGCTGTCGCCCGCGGTCACGCCCGAGTCGAGGCGGATGCCGGGGCCGCCGAACGTCTTGAAGACGTGGATCGGACCGGGCTGGGGCAGGAATCCGCGACCCGGGTCTTCTCCGTTGATGCGGAACTCGATCGAGTGGCCGACCGGGGCGGGGTCGTCGTAGCCGAGCTCCTCGCCCTCGGCGAGGCGGAACTGCTCGCGCACGAGGTCGAGGCCGGTGACCTCTTCCGAGACGGGGTGCTCGACCTGCAGGCGCGTGTTGACCTCGAGGAACGAGATGGTGCCGTCGGCGCCGATCAGGAACTCGCAGGTTCCGGCACCGACGTAGCCGACCTCGCGCAGGATCGCCTTGGATGCCGTATAGAGGATCTCGTTCTGCGCGTCGGTGAGGAACGGCGCCGGCGCCTCTTCGACGAGCTTCTGGTGGCGACGCTGCAGCGAGCAGTCGCGCGTCGACACGACGACGACGTTGCCGCTCGCATCGGCCAGGCACTGGGTCTCGACGTGGCGCGGCTTGTCGAGGTACTTCTCGACGAAGCACTCGCCGCGGCCGAAGGCGGCGACGGCCTCGCGCGTGGCCGATTCGAACATCTCGGCCACTTCGTCGAGTTCGCGCGCCACCTTGAGCCCGCGTCCGCCGCCGCCGTAGGCGGCCTTGATGGCGATGGGGAGCCCCACCTGCTCGGCGAAGGCGATGACCTCGTCGGCGCCCGAGACGGGACCGGGCGTGCCGGGGGCGAGCGGGGCGCCCACCTTCTCGGCGACGTGGCGGGCGGTGACCTTGTCGCCCAGGGCCTCGATGGCATCCGGGGACGGACCGATCCACACGAGCCCCGCCGCGATCACGGCGCGGGCGAAGTCGGCGTTCTCGGCGAGGAAGCCGTAGCCGGGGTGCACGGCGTCGGCGCCGGAGCGCCGGGCGATCGAGAGGATCTTGTCGATGGAGAGGTAGGTGTCGGCGCTGGTGGCGCCGTCGAGCGCGTAGGCCTCATCGGCGAGGCGGGTGTGCAGGGCGTCGCGGTCCTGGTCGGCGTAGACGGCGACGGACGCCTTGCCCGAATCCCGGGCGGCACGGATGATTCGGACGGCGATCTCGCCGCGGTTGGCGACAAGGACCTTGGCGATCTTCGGCATCCTCCCAGCCTAGCGAGGGGTCCCCCCTCCCTTTTGACCCTCCTCGACAAGAAACGCCGAAAAACGTGTGCGGGAGTCTACGAACGGTTCCAGAGGTCCGTCCACGAGCCGCCGAGTTCGCGTACCAGGCGGCGCACGGTCGACAGTGACATCCCGACGACGGTCGACGGGTCGCCCTGCACCTCCCGGATGAACGCGCCCCCCAGGCTGTCGACGGTGAACGCCCCGGCCACCAACAGGGGTTCGCCGCTGGCGACGTAGGCCGCGATCTCGTCGTCGTCGACGTCGTCGGCGAAGGTGACCGAGGCCTCGGCGACGGCGGACGCCTCGGTGGGCGCGGCGCCGGGGGAGAGGCGGAACACGCAGTGCCCCGAGTGCAGCACCCCGGTGCGTCCGCGCATCGCGCGCCAGCGCGCGGTCGCCGCCTCGGGCGTGTAGGGCTTGCCGAGGATCTCGTCGCCGAGCTCGAACATCGAGTCGCCCCCGATGACGAAGCCCTCGAAGTCCGGATCGTCGGCCCTCAGGCGCTGAGCGACGTCGGCGGCCTTGCGCCGCGCGAGCAGCAGCACGTGCTCGGCGGCGGGCAGGCGTCGCCCCTCGGCGGCTTCCACCTCGGCGATCACGGCCTCCTCGTCGACCTGCGGCGCGCGCGCCTCGGGTTCGATCCCCGCCTGGCGCAGCAGCATCAGTCGGGCGGGGGAAGTGGATGCCAGGCACACGCGCATGCGTCCACGCTACCCACGTGCGGGCACACCGCCGGGCGGCACCCGACCCGTCGGGGCCGTCGCCACCGCCCCGGCCGTTCGACAGGCTCCCGGTGCTCCGTCCGCGGCGCCGGCGCCGCGCGGTGTCCCGGCCGCATGTGACAGGCTCGGAGGATGCACGACGGCGACCTCATCGATCTCGACATCACCGGTATCGCGCACGGCGGCGTCTTCGTCGGGCGGCACGAGGGGCGCGTGGTGTTCGTCTCCGACACCCTGCCCGGCGAGCGCGTGCGCGCGCGCGTCACCGACACGCGCAAGAAGGCGTTCTGGCGTGCCGAGGCCGTCGAGGTGCTTGACGCCGCAGCCGACCGGCGACCGCACGTGTGGGCGGCGGCCGACATCGACGTCGATCCGGCAGAGCGTCCCGGCGGTGCGGAGTTCGGGCACATCGCCCTCGAGCACCAGCGCGCGCTGAAGAAGCGGGTCATCCGCGAGTCCCTGGAGCGCGTGGGTCGCCTCGACCTCCCGGTCGAGGTGCGTTCCGCCGGCGATGACGCCGACCCCGAGTCCGCCGACGGCACGGGATGGCGCACCCGCGTGAGCCTGCACGTCGACGAGAGCGGCCGCGTCGGCGCGTACGCCGCCCGTTCGCATCGCGTGATCGAGACGCCCGACCTGCCCCTCGCCACCGCCGAGGTCGCCCGCGCCGCCGCCGCCCTGCGGGGGAGTGAGCCGGGTCGCATCGATCTCGTCCAGCCGGCCGACGGCCGCGTCCGGGTGCTCGTGCGACCCGACGGCGTGAAATCGCGTCCCGCGCCCGAGGTCGTCGAGGAGCGCGTGGGGGATCGCGTGTTCCGCGTCGACGCCGGCGGCTTCTGGCAGGTGCATCGCCTCGCGGCGCGCACCCTCACCTCGCTGGTCTCCGAAGAGATCGCGGCCATCGGCGGCCTCGACCCCGAGGCGCTGCACCTCGACCTGTACGGCGGGGTCGGCCTGTTCGCCGCTACCCTCGGCGATCTCGGTGGCCCCTCGACGCGTGTCGTCAGCGTGGAGTCCGACCCGCGCGCCACCGAGCACGCGGGTGAGAACCTGGCCGAGTGGATCGGTGCGCGCGCCGAGACGGCTCGCGCCGACCGCTTCGTCGCCAAGCTCGCCGCCGACGCCTCGGAGCGCGAACGCGAGCGCCTCGGGCGCGGCGTGGTGCTGCTCGACCCGCCGCGCGCGGGGGCGGGCCGCGAGGTCGTCGAGGGCATCGCCGCCCTGGCCCCCTCGACGGTGGTCTACGTCGCGTGCGACCCGGTGGCCCTGGCCCGCGATCTGTCGACATTCGCCGACCTGGGGTATCGCGCCGATCGCGGAATCCGTGGCGTCGACCTGTTCCCCCACTCGCATCACGTCGAAGCGGTGGCCGTTCTTCGCCGATGACCCGCCGATCGGCGGGTCTGCAAGCCCTCGCACGGCACCTCCGCATGGATACGATGAACCAATGACGCGCGTCGCCCTCATCGATGATCACGAGTCGGTCCGGCTCGGACTCGAAGCCGCACTGACGCGCACCGAAGCCACCGATGTGGTCTTCTCCGGCGCGAACGTCTCGTCCTACCTCGCCTGGCGTCGCGCGTCGGCCACGTCGCCGGCCGATGTCGTCGTCCTCGACCTCACCCTCGGCGATGGCACGACGGTGTCCGAGAACGTCGACCGCGTCGTGCGCGACGGATCCAGCGTCATCATCCACAGCGTCGCCGATCGCGCCGCCGCTGTGCGCGAGGCGCTCGCCGCGGGAGCGGCCGGCATCGTGAGCAAGTCGTCTCCGACGCACGAGGTCCTGGGCGCCATCGCGGTGGTCGCCCGCGGCGAACTGCTCGACAACGTCGAGTGGGCCAGCGCGGTCGAGGGCGACCGCGAGTTCGCCGACGCTCAGCTGTCGGCGCGTGAGCGCGAGGTCCTGCGGCTGTACGCGGCCGGATTGCCGCTCAAAGCCGTCGCAGAGCGGCTCGGAGTGGCGTACTCGACCGCGAAAGAGAACATCACGCGCGTGCGGGTGAAGTACGTCGAGGTCGGACGCCCGGCGCCGACCAAGGTCGACCTGCTGCGGCGGGCCATGGAAGACGGCATCCTGCACGACGCGCCCGACGCCCCCGCGGGCCATGGGTGAGAACGACCGGTCGGTCCTGGACGAAGCGTGGGGACGCATCCCCCACACTCGTGAGGTCCAAGCCGACACGGGTTCCTTCACGCAGACCCGCATCGAGCGGGTCCTCACGATCATCGTGGGGCCGGCGTCCCTCGTCCTGGGGGCTCAGGCGTTCGTCGCCGCGTTCGTCCCGGGCGACGAGGCCGCGGGATGGCATCTGCCCCTCGTCATCGGCGTGTTCGTCCCGCTCGTCGCCATGATCGTGGCGTGCGCGGTGGGGCGTTTCGCCCGCACGTTCTCGGGGATCTTCGCCGTTCTCTTCCTGGTCGCGCTCGCGCTCTGGCCGGTGGCCACGGCCGGCGGCCCGACCCCCGTGCCCACCGAGAACCCGTGGATCTTCTACCTCGTCAACGTCGCCACGGTCGCCGCGGTCGTGGCCTTCCCGCTGCCGTTCCAGATCGCGTGGACGATCGCCGCACCTCTGCTGTTCGGCGTCGTCCGGCTGGTGCAGGCCGGCGGGCGGCCCGAGTTCATCGTGCCGATCCTGCTCGACGTGTCGTTCGCGCTGATCCTCGGCAGCGTGCTGCTCACCCTGGCGTGGATGTACCGCTCGATCGCGGCCAACGTCGACCAGGCCCGCACGCTCGCGGTGTCGAGCTACGCGACCGCGGCGGCCACCGCCGCCAGCGAGCACGAGCGCATCGCGGTGGCGGCCCTGATGCACGACAGCGTGCTGGGGGCTCTGCTGGCCGCGGAGCGCGCCGGCACCCCGCGGGAGCGGACCCTCGCGGTCAGCATGGCGCGTGAGGCTCTCACGCGTCTGGCCAACGCCGAGAAGGACGCCCTCGAGGGCAGCGACGAGCCGGTCCCCGCCTCGAGGCTCGCCGACGACATCGAGATCGCCGCGCGCGACCTGGGTGTGGAGATCGAGGTGGCGCGCCGCGTCGAGGAGGGCACTCCCCGCGTGCCCGGACGCGTGGCCCGTGCGCTCGTGCTCGCGGCGATGCAGGCCGTCGCGAACGCCGTGCAGCACGCCGACGCGCAGGGGCTGACCGTCCAGCTCACCGGTGATGCCGCGCCCGGAGGCGTCGCCGTGCGCGTGCGCGACTCCGGAGGCGGATTCGTGCTCGACTCGATCCAGCCCGATCGTCTCGGCATCCGGGGCTCGATCATCGCCCGCCTGACGGCGGTCGGGGGACGCAGTGACATTGAGTCGGGTCCGACGGGCACCACCGTCACGCTCGAGTGGGAGAGCGGTGACCGCTGGTGACCGTCCGTTCCATCCTCTCGGGGATCGCCCTCGCATTCACCGCCTATCTCGCGGCGCGCGGTCTGCTGTGGACCGAGCCCGACACCGTCGAACGCGGGTGGCTGATCGTGGCCGCGCTCGTGTTGTACCTGCCGGTGACGTGGCTGTGGGTCTTCGCGATCGGCACGGGCACCCCCGAGCAGTCCGCCGAACCCCGGGTGGCGCGGCGCGTGCCCAACTGGGGCGTGGCGCTGGCGATGCTGGCGGCCGTCGTCGTCCCCAACGCGACCTTCTTCGCGGTGACCGAGGCGGGCCGGACGCAACCGTTCGTGACCTGGGTGATCGGCGCCATCGGCGCGTTGATGACCATCATCATGATCCGTCGGCGTCCGATCGTCGCGTGGGTCGGCATGGCGGTGCTCACCCTGTCGGCGTCGTTCTGGCTCGGACCCCTCGCCGCCTTCAGCCTGGGTCTCGTCGGCTCGCTGGTCTGGGTCGCCGCCGCCCAGCTCGTGATGATCGCTCTGGATCGCACGGCCCGCGACGCCGACCATCTCGCGGAGCTGCAGCAGGCCGCGTCGGCCTGGCAGGCTTCGCAGAGCGGCCGGCAGCGGGAACGTCGTATCCACGTGCAGCGGGCGTTGCAGGCGGCCGGCCCCGTGCTGGCCCGCACCATCGAGTCGGGGGGCAACCTCCGGCCGTCCGACAAGGCCGCCGCGCGCCGCGCCGAGGCCAGCCTCCGCGACGAGCTGCGCGGCACGCGCCTGCTCGACGACGGCGTCCGCGCCGAGATCGACGCCGCGCGCCGACGCGGGGCCGTGGTGAACCTCTTCGACGAGGGTGGGCTCGCGGGGCTCGGCGCGGCCGACCTCGACGGCATCCGCACGGAACTGGCATCCGTCCTCAGCGATGCCGTCTCGGAGCGCCTGATCATCCGCACGTCGCCGCACCACGAGGTGGCGGTGACGGTCGTCGGGCGCTCCCGCGGCGAGGGCGGCTCCGGCGACGACGATGAGGTCGACCTCTGGCGTGAGATCCGCCGACCCCGCTGACAGCCGGGGCCGGGGCGGAGGGGGGAACCGCCGACGCACGTGCACCGAGAAGACCGAGGGGTGAGGGGCGGCGTGATCGCCGACCCCTCACCCGGGCGGACAGTTACCCGAAAACTGCCCGCAAAGCCGGAACCGGCTCTCAGAGCGGTCCGACCGAACGCATGATGCGTTCCAGCTCCTCCAGTATTCGACAGCTGTCCCACCGTCGTCTGTAGGCATTTCGGGGGACACTTCCGAGGTTCAGGCGGTGAATCCGTTCCAGCCGGCGATGCGGTCGAGCGGCCGGCGCAGCCCGCGCGCCGAGAGCTCCCACCGCGAGCGCGTCGCGGTCTCGGGCACCGTGGCGTCGGCCACCTCGCGCAGGTAGGCCTCGCTGACCACGACGACCGCCGCAGCCAGCTCCTCTTCGGTGGGGGTGCCGCGGACGACCTCGGCGACGGCGCGCGGTGCGCCGGGGTCGATCCCGGCGTCGGTGCTCGGCCGGCTCACAGCGGGATGTTCCCGTGCTTCTTGGCGGGCAGGCTCGCGCGCTTGTTGCGCAGGGCCCGCAGGGCCTTGGCGATCGACACGCGCGTCTGCGCCGGTTCGATGATCCCGTCGAGCTCGCCGCGTTCGGCGGCGAGGAACGGCGATGCCACGTTGTACGTGTATTCGTTGGCCAGGCGCGTGCGCACGGCGGCGACGTCTTCGCCGGCCTCTTCGGCGCGCTTGATCTCGCCGCGGTACAGGATGTTGACCGCGCCCTGACCGCCCATGACGGCGATCTCGGCGGTGGGCCAGGCGAGGTTGATGTCGGCGCCGAGCTGCTTCGAGCCCATGACGATGTAGGCCCCGCCGTAGGCCTTGCGCAGGATCACCGTCACCAGCGGCACGGTGGCCTCGGCGTAGGCGTACAGCAGCTTCGCGCCGCGGCGGATGACGCCGGTCCACTCCTGGTCGGTGCCGGGGAGGTAGCCGGGGACGTCGACGAGGGTGACGATGGGGATCGAGAACGCGTCGCAGAAGCGCACGAACCGGCTGGCCTTCTCGCCGGCGTCGATGTTCAGGGTGCCCGCCATCTGCGACGGCTGGTTGGCGATGATGCCGACCGTGCGTCCCTCGATGCGGCCGAAGCCGATCACGATGTTCGGGGCGAACAGCGGCTGCACCTCGAGGAAGTCGGCGCCGTCGACGAGCCCGGAGATGACCGTGTGGATGTCGTACGGCTGGTTGGGGGAGTCGGGGATGACCGTGTTGAGCGAGCGATCGGCATCGGTCGTCTCGAACTCGAACGGGGTGTCGTACACCGGGATCTCGGCGAGGTTGTTGTCGGGGAGGTAGCCGATGAGGCTCCGCGCGTAGTCGATCGCGTCGTCCTCGTCGTCGGCGAGGTAGTGCGCGACGCCCGAGCGGGTGTTGTGCGTGTGCGCGCCGCCGAGCTCTTCCATCCCGACGTCCTCGCCGGTGACGGTCTTGATCACGTCGGGACCGGTGACGAACATCTGGCTGGTCTTGTCGACCATGATGACGAAGTCGGTGAGGGCGGGGGAGTACACGGCCCCTCCGGCGGCGGGGCCCATGATGAGCGAGATCTGCGGGATGACGCCCGAGGCCGCGGTGTTCAGGCGGAAGATCTCGCCGTACTTGCCGAGGGCCACGACGCCCTCCTGGATGCGCGCTCCGCCGGAGTCCAGGATGCCGATGATCGGGATGCCGCTGCGCAGGGCCAGCTCCATCACCTTGATGATCTTGTCGCCGGCGACCTCGCCGAGCGACCCGCCGAAGGTCGAGAAGTCCTGCGCGTACACCGCGACGGTGCGGCCGTGGATGGTGCCGGTGCCGGTGACGACCGAGTCGCCGTAGGGGCGGGACTTGTCCATGCCGAAGGCGGTGGTGCGGTGGCGGACGTACTCGTCGAGTTCGACGAACGAGCCGGGGTCGACCAGCATCTCGAGGCGCTCGCGCGCGGTGAGCTTGCCCTTCGCGTGCTGCTTGTCGCGGGCGGCGGCTTCGGCGTCGACGACCGCCTCCTGGAACCTGGTGCGCAGGTCCGCGATCTTGCCGGCGGTGGTGAAGAGATCGGGCTGGTCGGTCACGCTTTCCACCCTAGCGACCGCGACGGCACCGGCGTTGGAGGGTACGCACAAGCGAAACCGTGGGGTGCTGTGGCATCCGTCCACCGCCGTCCCTGCCCGGTGACGCGCCGACGCGCAAGACGGGTGCCCCGATCCGGCGGGATCCCTAGGGTGTGGTGCATGGCGATTCCCTCAGACGGTTACCCGCGCACCGCGGCCCGGAGCCCCCGTGTCCAGGTGGTCGAGACCACCGACTCCACGAACGCCGACGTCGTCGCCGCGGTCACGCACGATCCGGCCGGTTGGCCCCACCTGTCGCTGCTGGTGACCGACGACCAGCGCGCGGGGCGCGGGCGGCTCGACCGGTCGTGGACGGCGCCGGCGGGGACCGCGCTCGCGGTGTCGCTGGTGGTCGACGCCTCGACGATCCCCCTCGCGCTGCGCGGCTGGGTGCCGCTCGCGGCGGGCGCCGCGATGACGCGGGCGATCCGTACCCAGCTGACCGGTCACGGGGGCACCGCCGAGCTCAAGTGGCCGAACGACGTCCTCGTCGACGGCGGCAAGATCTGCGGCATCCTGGCCGAGGCCGTGCCGGGGACCTTCGACACGGTCGTGGTCGGCGCGGGGATCAACACGCGCATGAGCCGTGCCGATCTGCCGGTGACCACGGCCACCTCGTTCGCCGCGATCGGTGCCGAGTGCGACGACGACCGGCTGCTCTCCGATTATGTCGAGCACTTCGACGAGCTGCTGTCGCACCTGTCGTCGGGAGGAGCCGAGCGCGTGCACCGCGACATCGAGAAGCTGTGCACGACGATCGGGCGCGAGGTCACGGTCTCGCTTCCCGACGGAACGAGCGTGCGGGGGCGCGCGTCGCGCCTCGACGGGGATGGTCGCCTGGTCGTCGAATCCGGAACGATCGAGACGATCGTCTCGGCCGGCGACGTCGTCCACGTGCGCTGACGGGCACGCGCGCCGACGGGCACGTGCGCTGACGGGCACGTGCGCCGACGGACGCGAGGGCGCACGGGCGATGACCCCGTCGCCGTTCCGCGTGTGCGACGGGTCTGACGCGGCTCACGCCGCACAATGAGAACGTGACCCAGCCGACCAGCTCGATCGGGCGCCCGCGCACGCCGGCGCCGGGCACCGCCGCGCCGGAACTGCGCATCGCGCGACTGCGGGCCCACGCGCGGCGTCTGACGTGGTCGGCCCTCGTCCTGATCGCGGTCGCGGGGGCGACGGCCTACTTCTACGACAACCTCCCGGCGCCGTACGAGAACTGGATGCTGCTGACGACGGCCGGCGCGCTCGTGCTGCTGCTCGTGGTCATCCCGTTCCTCGTCTGGCTCTCGCACACCTGGACCATCACGACGCGCCGGGTGATCGAACGCTCGGGACCGTTCGGGGCGAACCACCGCGAGATCTCGCACGTGCGGGGCTACGCGATCCAGATGCGGCGCGGCATCCTGCAGCGCCTGTGGGGCGCGGGAACCCTGTCGCTGTCGAACGGCGTGGAGCCGGCGCTGCGCATGAAGAACATCCCGAACGCGGTGCTCGTGCACGAGACCCTCGTCGACCAGGTCGAGGTCAATCAGATCCTGGCGCACCGCGATTCGCAGACGTTCGGCTCGGGCTCGGTCGACGTCTGACCCGAGCGGCGCCTCCCGGAGTGGGCGGTACCCGGCTCGCGCCCCCGTGACGGGCCCGACAGAATGGATGCCGACGGAAGGAGCGGCATGGTGCTGCGAGTCGGAGTGGTCGGTGGCGGACAGCTGGCGCGGATGATGATCGCGCCCGCCGTGGAGCTGGGGCTCGAGATCCGCGTTCTCGCCGAAGACGAGGGGATGTCCGCGGCGCTGGCGGCGACCGCCGTGGGCGACTACCGCGACGTCGACACCGTGCTGGCGTTCGCGCGCGACGTCGACGTGATCACCTTCGACCACGAGCACGTGCCGCAGGACGTCCTGGCCGCCCTCGTCGATGCCGGTGTCGCCGTGCACCCGGGTCCCGCCCCCCTGGGGGTGGCGCAGGACAAGCTCGTCATGCGTCGACGCATGGCCGAGCTCGGCCTCCCGCAGCCCGAGTGGGCGGCCGTCGCCGACGCCGCCGACCTGCAGTCCTTCCTCGACGACCACGGCGGTCGCGCGGTGGTGAAGACCCCGCGCGGCGGGTACGACGGCAAGGGCGTACGCGTCGTGTCGGCCGCGACCGAGGCCGACGACTGGTTCGCCGCCCTGGCCGAGGACGGCAACGGGGGCTCGCTCCTGGTCGAGGAACTCGTCGACTTCACCCGCGAGCTCGCGCAGCAGGTGGCGCGGCGTCCGTCGGGCGAGGTGCGCGCCTACCCGATCGTCGAGACCGTGCAGCGCGGCGGCGTCTGCGCCGAGGTGCTCGCCCCGGCCCCCCGCGCGGCCGACCGGGTGCAGCGCGTCGCCGCCGAGATCGGCGTCGCCGTGGCCGAGGGGCTGGGGGTCACGGGCATGCTCGCGGTCGAGCTGTTCGAGACCACCGACGAGCGCATCCTCATCAACGAGCTCGCGATGCGCCCGCACAACAGCGGGCACTGGACGCAGGACGGGGCGGTCACCAGCCAGTTCGAGCAGCACCTGCGCGCGGTTCTCGACCTGCCGCTGGGGTCCACGGATGCCATCGCGCCCTGGTCCGTCATGATCAACGTCCTCGGCGGTCCCGTCGACGGCACCCTCGAGGAGCGCTTCGCGCCGGCCATGGCCGCCCACCCGTCGGCGAAGATCCACACCTACGGCAAGGCCCCCCGGCCGGGTCGCAAGGTGGGGCACGTCACCGTCATCGGCGACGACCTCGACGATGTGGTCTACGAGGCGCGCGGCGCCGCGGCGTTCTTCGACTGAGCCCGCGCTCGCGCGCCGTTCCGGCTTCTTCCAGCGAGCCGCCCTACCCTGGACCGGTGACCCGGCCGCTGCATTCCTCCGAGACGCCCGTGGTCGGCGTCGTCATGGGCTCCGACTCCGACTGGCGCGTGATGAGCGACGCCTCTCAGATGCTCACCGAGTTCGGCATCCCCCACGAGGTGGAGGTCGTCTCGGCGCACCGCACCCCCGACAAGCTCATGCGCTACGGCCGCGAGGCCCGCGGCCGTGGGCTGCGCGCGATCATCGCGGGGGCCGGAGGCGCCGCGCACCTGCCGGGGATGCTCGCGTCGGTCACCGCCCTGCCGGTCATCGGCGTCCCGGTGCAGCTGGCGACCCTCGACGGTCTCGACTCCCTGCTGAGCATCGTGCAGATGCCCGCCGGCATCCCGGTGGCGACCGTCTCGATCAACGGGGCGAAGAACGCGGGACTGCTCGCCGCGCGCATCCTGGGTACCTCCGACGACGCGGTGGCCGATCGGATCGAGTCGTACGCCCGCGACCTCGAGGCACAGGTCGAAGAGAAGAACCGCCGCTTGAAGGACTCCCTGTGAGCGTGGCGGCCCCGCCGCGCCCCCGCCGGCAGGCGCCGCTCATCGAGTCGCGCCCGCTGCGCAACCCCGATGCCTCCGATCCCTCGGTGATGACCCGCCGCGGCTGGTGGCTCGTCGTGATGAACTTCCTCGTGCCGGGGTCGGCCCAAGTGCTCGCCGGCACCCGCCGGCTGGGGCGCATCGGCCTCGGCGCGACCCTCGCGATGTGGGCGATCCTCGTGCTCACCGCCGTCGGTGCGGCGCTCTGGCCGAGCGGATTCTTCGCCCTGGCGACGGGCTCGTTCATCCCCGAGTTCCTGTCGTGGTTCCGCCCGCTGCCGCTCACCCTGGTGCAGATCGCCCTGGTGGCCTACGTCGTGCTGTGGGTCGTGCTCACGATCGACACCCTGCGTCTGGTGCGCCTGGTCAAGGTCGGGCCCGTCGCGAGGATCGGCATGACGATCGTCTCGGTCGGCCTGCTCGTGCTCTCGGGCTCGGGGGCGGCGTGGGCCGCGCAGACCGCGGGCGCCACGCGCGACGCGTTCGCCGACATCTTCTCGCAGTCGGCGCCCGTCGTGCCGCCGTCCGACGGGTACTACAACATCCTCCTTCTCGGCGCCGACTCCGGCGAGGGTCGCGACTCCATGCGCTTCGACAGCATCTCGGTGGTCTCGGTCAACGCCACCACCGGCGCGACGACCATCACCGGCATCCCGCGCGACATGCCGGGCTTCCCCTTCGCTCCGGGCCCGATGCAGGACGAGTACCCCAACGGCCACGAGGGCAAGTTCGACCCGACCTGCGGGTGGGGGAGCGGCATCAATCAGCTGCGCACCGAGGTCGAGGTGTGCCAGGACGGCAACGCGCTGTACCCGAACGCCGTGTCGCAGGGCTCCGAGCCCGGCATCGAGGCCACGAAAGACGCGGCGGAGGGCATCCTCGGCATCCAGATCCCGTACTACGTGCTCATCGACATGAAGGGCTTCGCCGACGTCATCGACGCGCTCGGCGGAATCGACATCACCGTCAACGAGCGCCTGCCCAAGGGCGGCCCCGCCTACGACGGGCAGCCCGTCGACGACTGGGCGTTCGGCTGGGTCGAAGCGGGCGCGCAGCACATGGACGGCGACACCGCCCAGTGGTTCGCGCGTTCGCGCTACACGACCAGCGACTTCGACCGCATGGGTCGTCAACGGCAGCTGCAAGAGGCGATCCTCGCCCAGTTCACGCCGCAGAACGTGCTCTCGCACTTCCAGGAGGTCGCGAAGGCGGGAACGAACGTCGTCGAGACCGACCTTCCGCAGGGCCTCATCGCCCCCACGCTCGTCGACCTCGCGCTGAAGGCCAAGGGACAGCCGGTCGGCACGCTGGAGCTGACCCCCGAGGGCGGCGTCGACGAGTTCGACCCCGACTACGCCCAGGTGCAGCAGATGGTGCGCGACAGACTGCACCCGCCGACCGAGACGGAAAGCCCCACCCCATGACCGTCACCCTGCGCGTCGTCCTCGACCAACTCGTCTCGCCGACCTCGCGCGACCTCGCGGAGGCCTCGGCGTCTCTCACCCAGGCGCTCGTCGACACCGCCCCGCGCGGCTGCGACGTGGCGTCGATCGTCCCCGCGCCCGGGCTGCCCGACGACGTCGGCGTGACCGGGCTCACCTCCGAGACGCGCCTGGCCGTGCGCCGTCGCGAGCTCGCGACCTCGTGGCAGCTCGGGGTCGCCCCCGGGATCGGCAAGGGTCTCATCCACTCGCCGACCGCCCTCGCCCCCCTCGTGCGCCACGACCGCGTCAACGAGACGCACCAGATCGTGGTGACCCTGTGGGATCTGCGCGCCTGGGAGACGCCCGACGAGCTGCCCAAGGCCGAGATCCTCGCGAGCCGCGCCCTGCTCTCGCGCGTCGCCAAGCACGCCGACGCCGTCGTGGTTCCCACCCACGCGATGGCCGAGCGTCTCGCCGAGGTCGCCAAATCCAAGCTCGTGCAGAAGGTGCGCGTCATCGGCGGCGCCCCCGCCGCGGGCCTGCGCGTTCCCTCGGATGCCGTGGGACGCCTGCGCGCGCTCGATCTGCCCCTGTCGTTCCTCGCCGCCGCCGGAGGTGCCGCCGCCTCGGACGGACTCGCCGAGGTGTTCTCGGCCGTCGTCGCCTCGGGCTGGGAGGGCGACGTCGTGGTGTTGGACGTCCCCGAGGGGGAGGAACCGGCGATCGCCGACATCGCGGCGGCGGCGGGTCTCGCCGAGGCCCGCGTGCACGCGCGCGGCTCCCTCGACCGCTGGGACCGCGCGGCGGTGCTCTCGCACGCCGCGGCCTTCGTCACCGCGTGCGGACGCACCGATTGGCCGTGGCGCACGGTCGACGCGCTCGCCGTGGGCGTGCCGATCGTCGCCCTCGACACCCCGGTGCACCGCGAGGTGCTCGCCGACGCCGCGGTCTTCGCGGCCGCCGACGAGCTGGGCGCGGCCGTGGCACGGGCCATCGCAGAAGACGCCGACCGACTGCGGGTCCTCGCCGGCGACCGGGCGAAGGGCTTCGCCTGGGAGGCCTGCGCCGACCGGGTCTGGGCCCTGCACGCCGAGTTGTGACCGCAGCGGACGACAGCGCGACGGCCCCCTAAGCTCGGACGCATGCCTGCACCCGTCGGGATCGTCGTCCGCACCCGTCAGCGTCCCGGATTCCTCCGGCGGGCGTTGACCGACATCGCCGCCCAGACCGAGACCGAGTGGCGTCTCGTCGTCGTCAACGACGGGGGAGACCCCGCCGAGGTCGACGCGATCGTCGCCGCCGCGGAGCTCGGCGAGCGCGTCGACGTCATCCACATCGCCCCGGGAGACGGAGGGCGGTGCGCGGCGGCGAACGCCGGCATCCGCTCCCTGCGCACCGACTACGTCGTGCTGCACGACGACGACGACCGGTGGCATCCGGAGTTCCTCGCCCGCACCGGTGCCTGGCTCGACGCGCACCCCGACCAGGCGGCCGTCTCGGCGGCGACCGAGATCGTCTACGAAGAGAACCGCGGCGGCGCGTGGGTCGAGGTCGGCCGGGCCCCCTTCTGGGCGGGCATGACGCGGATCTCACTGGGTGAGATGATGTCGGTCAACCGCGCGGTGCCCATCTCGTTCGTCTACCGCCGGGCGCTGCACGACGAGGTGGGTGGGTACGACGAGACCCTCGACGCCGTCGAGGACTGGGACTTCTACCTGCGCATCCTGCGCGGGCACGACATCGGCTTCCTCGGCGGAGAGCCGTTGGCCTTCTGGACGCAGCGCCCCGACTCCGTCGGGCTCGACGCCAACAGCATGTTCGGCCTGGCCGCCGAGCACGCCCGCGACGACGCTGTCGTGCGCGACCGCGCCCTCGCCGAGTGGGTGCAGCGGGAGGGGGCCGGTCTGCCGCTGTACATGTCGGCCCTGCAGGCTCAGCTGAGCGCCCAGCTCGACGGCGTCGCGGAGCGTCTGCGGGCCGAGATCCGCGACGATCTGCGGCGCGAGATCGACGCGCACCAGCCGGTTCTCTCGCGCCTGCGGGGGTGGCGCCGCCGCCTCGGGCGTCGGTAACGGCCGCTTACCGATTCCACGCAATATTCCCATCCGTCACTCACGCCACGCATAATGAACGCGTGAAGCACGCTTTCGACGCCGCCCGCCCGTCTCGCTCGAGGCGCGCGCGTGTCGCGCTGCCCGGCCTCCTGCTCGTGGCGGGTGTGCTGACGCTTTCGGCCTGCGCCACCCCGGTGGCGGGGGCCAGCCCGTCGCCGACCGCGTCGGCCACGGCGTCTGCCTCGCCGACGCCGACGGCGTCGCCGTCCGAGACCGCGGCTCCCGAGCCGACTCCCACCGAGAGCGCCACCGCCGACGCCCCGTACAACGGCGAGGTGCTCGTCATCACGTCAGAGGTGCGCGACGGCAACCTCGAGGTCACCGCGATGGTCCCCGGGGTGTCGGAATCGGGGGGAACCTGCACGCTGACGCTCGACGACACCCAGGCGTCCGTATCGGTCTCCGCCAACGAGGGCAAAGACGTCACTTACTGCGGCGTGATGTCGATCGCCGTCGACACGACCTCCGCCGACGTCGCGTTCCACGTCGGCTACTCCTCGTCGAACCTGCGCGCGCAGTCCGAGACGGCCACGATCGAGCTCGCGCCGTGAGGCAGCGGTCGCGCCGCCGCAGCGTTGCGGCGGTCATCGCCACGTGGGCCTGCGCCATCGCGCTGCTGGCCGCGGTGCCCGTCACCCTCCCCGCGACGATCGCCCCGGTCGAGTCGGCCGCCGCGGCCGACGCCCGCGACTTCACCCCGGGCAACATCATCGACGACGCGGTCTTCTACGACGGCTCGGCGATGGGTGCCGGCGAGATCCAGAGCTTCCTCAACGGCAAGGTCACCACCTGCCGGTCGGGCTACACCTGCCTCAAGGACTACCGGCAGAACACCGACGACCGCCCCGCCGACAAGTACTGCAACGGGTACGCCGGCGCGGCCAACGAGAGCGCCGCGACCATCATCGACAAGGTCGCGCGCTCGTGCGGGATCAGCCAGAAGGCGCTGCTCGTCCTGCTGCAGAAAGAGCAGGGCCTGGTCACCTCGACCGCCCCATCGGCCTGGAACTACTCCGCGGCCACCGGCCAGGGCTGCCCCGACACCGCGCCGTGCGACGCGTCGACCCAGGGCTTCTTCTACCAGGTCTACTACGGCGCCCGGCAGTTCGAGGTGTACCGCATGAACCCCAGCTGGTGGGGCTACCAGGCGGGCCGCTGGAACAACATCCTCTACAACCCCAGCGCGAGCTGCGGCACGCAGCGGGTCTTCATCGAGAACCAGGCCACCGCGGGGCTCTACATCTACACCCCGTACGTGCCCAACCAGGCGGCGTTGAACAATCTCTACGGCGAGGGCGACGGCTGCTCGGCCTACGGAAACCGCAACTTCTGGCGTACCTACTCCGACTGGTTCGGCTCGACGCAGGCCGGCGGCCGCCCCTTCGGCAACCTCGACGCCATCGAGGCGTACCCCGGCGGCATCCGTGTGCGGGGGTGGGCGATCGATCCCGACACCTCCGACCCGATCCAGGTGCACGCCTACCTCGCGGGCGACGCCACCGCGCTCACCGCCGACGGCGACCGACCCGATGTGGGCTCGGCCTATCCCGGCAGCGGCAGTAGGCACGGCTTCGATTCGCGCATCCCCGTGACCCAGGGGGGCATTGGGCAGGTGTGCGTCTACGCCATCAACACCGCCCGCGGGTCCAACGTGACCCTCGGATGCCGCGACATGCCGTTCTACACCGGGTCACCGGTGGGCGCGGTCGACGCGGTCAAGGTCTCGTCGGGCTCGGTCACGGTCTCGGGATGGGCCATCGACCCCGACACGGCCTCGTCGATCGACGTGCACGCGTACGTCGACGGAGTCGGGACGGCGCTCCGCGCCTCCGGCTCGCGCACCGACCTCGCCACGCACTACCCCGTGCACGGCACGAAGCACGGCTACAGCGCGACGCTGAAGGTCCCGCTCGATGCGAAGCAGATCTGTCTGTACGGGATCAACACGGGTCGCGGCGACAACACGACCCTCGGCTGTCGCAGCATCATGACGCCGGCCTCGCGCGACATCGGTCGCGCGCCGATCGGCAGCCTCGATGCCGTCGACGTGGCGGGCACGTCGGCCCGCGTGTCGGGCTGGGCGATCGACCCCGACACGAAGAAGTCCATCCCGGTGCACATCTACGTCGCCGGAGCCGGTCGGGCCATCACCGCCGACGACTCCCGTCGCGATGTCGGTGGGGCCTACCCCGCGTACGGCAACGCCCACGGCTTCTCCGAGGTCGTCGACCTGGTGCCCGGCAGGAGCACTGTCTGCGTCTACGCCATCAACACCTCGGGCGCCAACACCACCCTCGGATGCCGCGACGTCACCGCGGCCGATCAGGGGCGCGCGCCCATCGGGAACTTCGAGTCGGTCTCGGTCTCGGGGCGCAGCGCCACCGTGACCGGCTGGGCACTCGACCCCGACACCGTGCGTCCCATCGCGGTGCGCATCTCGGTCGACGGCAAGGTGACCCGCCTCACCGCCCAGGCCAACCGCCCCGACGTGGCCGGCGCCTATCCCGTGTACGGAGCGGCCCACGGGTTCTCGCGCGCGGTGGACATCCCCATCGGCCCCTCGAAGGTCTGCGTCACCGCCGTCAACACCAGTGGGCCCGACACCGACCTCGGATGCCGTTCGATCACCACGCGCGACGAGGGGCGCACCCCTATCGGCAGCGTCGACGAGGTGCGCGTCTCGGGCACGACCGCCACGGTGCGCGGGTGGGCGATCGATCCCGACACCGCGCGTCCCATCGCCGTCCACGTGTACGTCGGGGGTTCTGCCACGGCGCTCACCGCCGACCGGAGCCGGCCCGACGTGGGCGCGGCGTATCCGCCCTACGGTTCGGCGCACGGGTATCAGACGAACGTGCCGATCCCGGTCGGCACCTCGCGCGTGTGCATCTACGCGATCAACACCGCCGGTGCCAACCCCCTGCTGGGCTGCCGCACCGTGACCGGCATGGCCGGTGCCCCGGTGGGCCGTCTCGATGCGGCCAGCGGAGGGACCGGCACGGTGTCGGTGCGGGGCTGGGCGTTCGACCCCGACGTGAAGGGTCCCGTGACCGTGCGGGTCGCCATCGACGGCACGACGCGCGAGGTCCGGGCGGACAAGAACCGGCCCGACGTGGGGGCGGCCTTCCCGGCCGCCGGCTCGGCGCACGGTTTCGAACAGCGGCTGACGGCCTCGAAGGGCAATCGGCGGGTGTGCGCGAGCGTCGTCGACGACAAGGGCGGCTCCCCCGTGTCGCTGGGCTGCACCTCGGTCACGGTCCGCTGAGGCAGGGCGAGCCGAAACGCTGAACGGGCCCGTCGATCGTCGCTGCGATCGACGGGCCCGTTCAGCGTTTCGCCGGCTCGGTCGGCGTGTGTCCGGCGTCGCCTCGTCGGCGTATCGCCGACCCCGCGGGGTCGAGCGTCAGCCTCGAGTGCCGCTCACCGCGTCGGGGAGGGCGGACACGTGCTCGCTCTCGTCGGCGCCGGGGACGATGAGTGCGCGGGTGAGCACGGCCAGCCCGCCGAAGAAGGCGATGCCGAGCAGGGGCACGGCCAGCGGGGGCGACCACTGCCACGCGGCGAGGAAGTCCGCGGTCTCACCGGCGAGGTAGCGGTGGGCCGTGCGGACGGTCGTGATGGTCACCCCGAGCACGAGGAACGCGGGGAGCAGCCACCGCAGCATCGCCACGAGCCGGTTCACGCCCGCGTCGAACGGAACGCGGTCGGGCCCGGAATCGACGGCGAGGGCCGCGATGACCAGCAGGGCGGCGACCAGCGGCATCGTGTAACGCCCCTGCCAGCCGTATCCCGACCATTGCAGGCCCGACAGGACGCCCGGGATGAGGGTCGCCGAGGCGAAGGCGAGCAGGATCGCCCACCGCGCCCGCCGGGAGGCGAGACCGAAGCAGAGCACGACGACACCGCCGAGCAGCAGGATCCACGACGTGGACAGGATGTTCGGGCTGCGCAGATCGAGCCAGCCGAGGTTGCCGTACATCTGGGTGACCTGCTCGTGGTAGTTCGAGTAGAAGACCGAGATCCCCGCGAGCCCGTCGCCGAGGGTCGCCGGTTTCTGCACGCCCACGTAGTTCGTCCCGTGCAGGACGACCCACGCGACGCTGAAGCCGGTGACCACGGCGATGCCGCCCGCCACGATCCAGGCCCGTCGATCGGTCAGCAGCCGGCGTGTGCGAGCCACCCCGGCCAGCAGCAGCAGAGCCACGGCGGTGACGGCGAGGAACAGCGGCGAGAGTCCGCGCGAGACCACGAGCACGCACGACGCGGCGAGCAGAAGGGTGTGCTCCTCGCGCCAGCGGGTGGTTCGCGGACCGCAGGCCACGGCGAAGCCGGCGACCGTGGCGGCGAAGAGCGTGGCGATCTCCCAGGCGCTGGGGTTCAGCACCATGCCGACGTAGAGCGTCATCGGGGTGAGCAGCAGCGAGGCCGCGAGCAACGGCAGAGGGGTGCGCGCGGTGCGTCCGAGCAGCGACAGCCCCCACGCGAGGAAGAGGGCCGTGACGAGCGCCGCGAGACCGCGGGCCAGGTACAGGCCGTACTCGGTGGGGACGAGCAGGGTGCCCAGGCCCGTCCAGAGGTAGAAGACCGGGTTGTAGAGCCCGGCGTTCGTCTGTGCCAGCACCTCGGCGGTTGAGGTGATGCGCAGCGGGCCCTGGCAGGCCGCGGTCACGTCGGGCTGGAAGGCGATGCAGCCGGCGAACAGATCCATGTTCGCGAACCGCGCCGGCAGGGTGGGCTCGAGCATTCCCGCCTGCCCCCGCACGACGGCTGCGGCGTACACGTAGTGCGCCGCCTCATCGGCCCCCGAGGCGATCGGCAGGAAGACCGCGCCGGACAGCAGCATCGCCAGCAGGGCGACGAAGATGACCGCGATGTGGGGCACACGGTGCCGGGGGAGTGACAGACGGAGGGGGAACGAAGGCATCGGGTGGATCTCTCTGGGGCCGACGTTCACCGGCATGGTGAAGGCGGCGACGGCCGGTGCGATCTTACAAGCCGTCTCCTCCACACCCCCTCGGCGTCCGTCAGGCGACGGCGGACCCGCTGGTACGATGATGCCGATGTCTGCGGCACGATCGAGCACTCTGGTCATCGTTCCCGCCTGGAACGAGGGCGAGAGCGTCGGTCCCACCGTGCGGGAGATCCGCGCTCAGCCCGAGGGGTGGGACATCCTCGTCGTCGACGACGGGTCCCACGACGACACGGCGCAGCGAGCCCGCGAGGCGGGGGCGACGATCCTCTCGCTGCCCTTCAACCTCGGTGTGGGCGGAGCCATGCGTGCCGGCTTCCGCTACGCGCAGCGCCACGGGTACACGCGGGCCATCCAGGTCGACGCCGACGGCCAGCACAACCCGCGCGACATCGCCGCGGTGCTCGACGGTCTCGAGTCCGCCGACATCTCGATCGGGGCGCGGTTCGCCGACGTCGGCGACTACGCCGCCCGAGGACCGCGCTGGTGGGCCATGCGCATGCTCGCAACGGTGCTCTCGCGCATCGCCGGCACGCGCCTCACCGACGTCACGAGCGGCTTCCGCGCCGCGAACGTCCGCGCGATCGACCAGTACGTCGTCTACTACCCGGCCGAGTACCTCGGCGACACGGTGGACTCCCTCGTCAACGCGCTGCACGCCGGTCTCACCGTCGTGCAGGTGCCCGTGGCGATGCGTCCGCGCGCCGCGGGGCGACCGAGCCAGAACCCGTTCGGCGCCGCCGTGTACCTGCTGCGATCGGTGTTCGCCCTGTCGCTCGCGATGATGCGGGGTTCCGCAACGAAGACCGGAGTGAGCGCATGATCGTCATCGCGGGAATCGCGTTCGCCGTCGTGGTGCTGACGATCATCGTCGTCCTGCTGCTGCGCCGGCAACTCCGCGAGAAGTACGCCACCCTGTGGCTGCTGATCGGTTTGGCCCTGCTGGTGATCTCGATCTTCCCGGGGCTCCTGGTTCAGCTCACCCACCTTCTGGGCGTGGAGGTTCCCGCCAATCTGATCTTCGCGATCTCGATCGTTCTGCTGGTGGGCGTGGCGCTGCACCTGTCGTGGGAGCTGTCGCAGGCCGAAGAAGAGATCCGTGTGCTCGCCGAAGATGCCGCGATCAACCGGGCCGACATCGAGGCCCTGACACGGCGCCTCGACGCGCTCGAGGGCGCCGGGTCCGTTCCGGGCCCCGCTCAGCCGTCCACCGAGGGTCCCGACCGCCCCTGACGCGGTGCGCGGGCCAGCCGCGACTCACGGCGTGGGCGACTCCGACGGGCGCGCGGGAAAGATCCAGTACCGGTAGGCGAAGTAGTTCCAGACGGTGGTCGAGCCCACCGCCACGATCTTGCCGACCACCCAGGGCAAGCCCAGGGCCGCGATGCCCGCGACGATGCCGGTCGTGGCGACGGTGTTGAAGGCGACGAGCGAGGTGTATTTCAGGGCGCTGGATGCCATGCCGGCGTCGGACGAGAAGGTGAAGGTCCGCTGCAGTACGAAGGTGACGGCGAAGCTGAGCAGGAAGGCCGTGGGGGTCGCGATGACCAGGGCCACCCCGAACACGTCGTGCAGCAGCGCCAGCAGGCCCACGTCGATGAGGAACGCCCCTCCTCCCACGACGAGGTAACGCACCGCGCTGTGCGACCAGACGCGGCGCACGGCGCGGGCGAGGGGACCGGAGTGGACCGGTCCCCGGCGCCCGCGGTCGCTCACGGGCGTTCGAGGTACTCGCGCAGTCGCACGCCGGCGTCGCCGAGCGGGACACCGGCGGCCTCGGTCGCTCGCGCGTCGAGCACGCTGTTCAGCGGACGGGGCGCCACCGGCCCCTGGGCGCCGGCGAAGTACTCGTCGGTGCTCACACCGCTGACGCGCGCGGGGTCGTGACCGGTCAGCTCGAACACCCGGCGGGCGATGTCGAACCAGGTGGTCGGTTCGCCCTGGCCCGTGACGTTGTAGACGCCGGCGGGGGCGCGCGTGTCGAGCAGGGCGCGGATCGCGGCGGCGATGTCGACGGTGAACGTCAGGCGTCCCACCTGGTCGTCGACCACGCGCGGATCGATACCGCGTTCGGCGAGGGAGGCCATGGTGCGCACGAAGTTGTTGCCCTCGCCGATCACCCAGCTGGTGCGCAGGATGTAGTGGCGGGGGACCGCCGACACGAGGGCGTCGCCCGCGGCCTTCGTCTGGCCGTAGACGCCGAGCGGTGAGACGACGTCGTCGGTCGCGTAGGCGCCGTCCTTCGTCCCGTCGAAGACGTAGTCGCTCGAAACGTGCACGAGGGTGATGCCGTTGGCGGTGGCGATCCGGGCGAGCGCGGCCACCGCGGTGACGTTCGCGGCCCACGCCTCGGTGCGCCCCTCCGGCGTCTCGGCCACGTCGACCTTGGTGTACGCGGCCGCGTTGATGATCGTGCCGTAGTCGCGCCAGCGGCGCGCGGTGTCGAGCTCGGGCGAGGTGAGGTCGAGCTCGGTGCGCGAGGCGTACTCGATCCACGGGTGGTCGCCGAACTCCGCGCGCAGAGCGAGGCCGAGCTGACCGTTCGCCCCGGTCACGAGGATCTTCTGCGGGGGCATGGGCACCACGTCGACGAGGCGCGGGTGCTGGATGTCCTTGGCGCTGATCTCGACCTCGTCGAGGGGGATGGGCCACGCGATCGCGGCGGTCTCGTCGGCGAGGTTGAGGAAGGTGTACGTGGCGTCGGGCGACCAGTGGTCGTTGACGAGATACGTGTACGCGGTGTCGGGTTCGAGCGTCTGGTACGAGTTGCCGACGCCGCGCGGCACGAAGATCGCCGTCGACGGGTCGAGCTCGGTGGTGAACACGGCGCCGAAGCTGTCGCCCTCGCGCAGATCGACCCAGGCGCCGAAGATCCGGCCGGTGGCGACCGAGACATACTTGTCCCACGGCTCGGCGTGGATGCCACGGGTCGTGCCGACGGCATCGTTGAACGAGATGTTGTTCTGCACCGGGCCGAAGTCCGGCAGCTCGATCCCGGCGGCCGTCATCTTCTCGCGCTGCCAGTTCTCTTTGAACCAGCCGCGGGCGTCGCCGTGGACCGGCAGATCGAGCACGACGAGCCCCGGGATGGGGGTCTCGCGCACCGACAGGGACTTGCCGAACTCGATGGACACCGGGGTCACTGTCCCTTGCTGGCGTAGAAGGCTTCGACGCCGTCCTTGGTGGGCGCCCACCAGGCTTCGTTGTCGCGGTACCAGTCGACCGTGGCGGCGAGGCCCGACTCGAAGTCGCCGTAGGTGGGCTTCCAGCCGAGCTCGGTGCGCAGCTTGGTCGAGTCGATCGCGTAGCGCAGGTCGTGTCCGGGCCGGTCGGTGACGAGGTCGTAGGCGTCGGTGGGCTGGCCCGCGAGCTGCAGGATCAGTTCGACGACGCTCTTGTTGTCCTTCTCGCCGTCGGCGCCGATGAGGTACGTCTCGCCGATCTCGCCCTTGTCGAGGATGGTCAGCACGGCGGACGAGTGGTCGTCGGCGTGGATCCAGTCGCGCACGTTCTCGCCGGTGCCGTACAGCTTCGGGCGAATTCCGCGGAGCACGTTGGTGATCTGGCGGGGGATGAACTTCTCGACGTGCTGGTACGGGCCGTAATTGTTCGAGCAGTTGCTGATGGTCGCACGCACGCCGAACGAGCGCACCCAGGCGCGCACGAGCAGGTCGGAACCGGCCTTCGTCGAGGAGTACGGCGACGACGGGTTGTACGGCGTGTTCTCGGTGAAGCGCGCGGGGTCGTCGAGCTCGAGGTCGCCGTACACCTCGTCGGTCGAGATGTGGTGGAAGCGCACGTCGTGACGACGTGCCGCCTCGAGCAGCGTGTAGGTGCCGATGATGTTGGTGTCGAGGAAGGGGCGCGGGTCGTGCAGCGAGTTGTCGTTGTGCGACTCCGCGGCGTAGTGCACCACGGCGTCGGCCTCGGCGACGAGCGGGTCGACCGCGGCGGCGTCGGCGATGTCGCCCACGACCAGGCGCACGCGGTCGACGGGCAGCCCCTCGAGAGAGGCGCGGTTGCCCGCGTAGGTGAGCTTGTCGAGCACGGTCACCGTGTGGTCGGTGTGCGCGATGACGTGGTGCACGAAGTTGGAACCGATGAAACCGGCGCCACCGGTCACGAGAAGACGACTCATACCGACAGGTTACCGGGGCGCCCGGGCCGATCGCGGGGCACCCGGATTGGCAGGCGCCTCCGGATGGGGGAAACTGGACCTCATGCGCGGAATCATTCTGGCGGGCGGCACGGGCTCCCGACTGCACCCCATCACTCAGGGCATCTCGAAGCAGCTCGTACCGGTCTACGACAAGCCGATGATCTACTACCCCCTGTCGACCCTCATCCTGGCCGGGATCCGCGACATCCTCATCATCACGACGCCGCAGGACTCCGAGCAGTTCCAGCGGCTGCTGGGCGACGGTTCGCGCTTCGGGATCTCGCTCACCTATCGGGTGCAGCCCTCGCCGGACGGTCTCGCGCAGGCCTTCATCCTGGGCGAGGAGCACATCGGCTCCGACTCGGTCGCCCTCGTGCTCGGCGACAACATCTTCTACGGCCAGGGCATGGGAACGCGCCTGCGCCAGTACAGCGACCTCGACGGCGGTGTCGTCTTCGGGTATCGCGTGGCCGACCCCACGGCCTACGGCGTCGTCGAGTTCGACGCCGAGGGGCGCGTCGTCTCGCTCGAAGAGAAGCCCGAGCACCCCAAGAGCAACTACGCGGTCCCGGGTCTGTACTTCTACGACAACGACGTGATCGAGATCGCCCGTGCCCTCACGCCGTCGCCGCGCGGCGAGCTCGAGATCACCGACGTCAACCGCACCTACCTCGAGCAGGGGCGCCTGAGCGTCGAGCTGCTCCCGCGCGGCACCGCGTGGCTCGACACCGGCACCTTCGACTCGCTCAGCGAGGCGACGGAATTCATCCGCACGGTCGAGAAGCGTCAGGGGCTGTCGATCGGCTGCCCCGAAGAGGTGGCGTGGCGCATGGGCTTCCTGTCCGACGACGAGCTGCGCGAGCGCGCCGAGCCGCTGGTGAAAAGCGGCTACGGCCGCTATCTGCTCAGCGCTCTCGAACATGGCGCCGAGCGCTGAGCCGGAGCGGACGACACCTCTGACCGAGGAGACGTCCGCTTCCGCGCGTCCGGGTTCCGCGGGGCGCGCCGTGGTCTACGCCGTGCGCGCGGCAGGCCGGATCGAAGAGACCAGCGTGCTCGCCCTCGAGGCGTTGCGCCGCGTGTCGACCGCGGTCGTCCTCGTGCACCCCGGGCCCCTGGCATCCGAGGTCCGCGCCCGCCTCGACGATCTGATCGACGACGTCATCGAGACCGACGGCGAGGAGTTCGACTCGGAGGCGTACGCCCCCGCGATGGAGCGTCTGCGCCGCCGGTGGCCCGCGATCGACGAGATCGTGCTCACCGGGGACTCGTGGTTCGGTCCCGTGGCCGACCTGGCTCCGCTGTTCGAGCGCATGGCCGACAGTGCCGCCGACGTCTGGGACGTTCTGCCGGCGGCTCCGCCGCGCGAGGCCTTCCCGGGCGAGGGGTTCCCCGCCATCGCCGACCGGCCCTGGTTCTTCACCGTGGTCCGCCGCACGCTGTTCGAGAGCGCCGCGTGGCACCGGTGGTGGGGGCCGACGTCGGCCGCCGGTGAGCGGGAACGCTCGCTCGTCGCGGAGATGACCGCGGCGGGCTTCGCCCACGAGCGGGCCTTCGACACCACCCGCTTCCATGCGCACGACCCCGGGCTGTTCGCGCCCGAGGATTTGCTCGACGTCGACGTGCCCTTCGTCGACCGCGCGGTGTTCACCAGCTACCCGCCGTTCCTCGATCGCTTCGCGATCATCGGCAGCGAGATCGCCGCGATGATGGGCGAGCGCGGGTACCCGCTCGACGTGCTGCGCTCGAGCCTGGCGACGTGCGTGGCTCCGAAGGCGCTGAACACCACGCTGGGGCTGCTCTCGGTGCTGTCCGACGAAGCGGTCGAGCCCGATGCGGGATCGGCCCTGTCGATCGCCGCGGTCGTGCACGTGAGCGACGTCGACGAGATCGACGAGGTCCTGCGCCGCCTGCAGTTCCTCCCGTCGGGCGCCTCCGTGTTCATCACGACGACCGAGGGCGTCACGGCGGCCCGCCTGGAGCGCCTGCTCGAAGCGTGGGCGACGACCAACGCGCACACCTACGAGCTGCGCGTGACCCCCCAGAGCCCCGGCCGCGACATGGCCGACTACTTCGTCGGATGCCGCGACGTCATCCAGTCCGACCAGTACGACCTGGTCGTGAAGCTGCACATGCGCCGCGCGCCCTGGAAGACGATGAACCGGCTGCGGTACTTCCGCCGGTACCAGTTCGACAACCTGCTCAGCAGCCCCGGCTACGTGCGCAACCTCCTCTCGCTGTTCGAGAAGGAAGAGCGTCTGGGCGTCGTCTTCCCGCCGATGATCCACGTCGGCTACGCGACGATGGGGCGCGGGTGGGCTCTGCTCGAACCCCACGCCGAACGGCTGAGCAAGCGCCTCGGCATCCGCGTGCCGCTCGACGCCGTCTCGCCGCTGGCGCCGTACGGGGGCATGTGGGTCGGGCGTCCCGCGGCCTTCCGCGTGCTGACGCAGCGCCGGTGGACCTTCGCCGACTACGGCTGGAAGGGCGAGCGGCGCTTCGGTCACCTCGCCCACCTTCAGGAGCGCCTGGTGAGCGCCGCGGCCGGGCAGGCCGGCTACTACTGCCGCACCGTGCTGAACTACGCGCACGCCGAGATCGGCTACACCGCGCTCGAGTACAAGGTCGACCAGATGTTCTCGACCACCCGCGGGTGGCCCGTCGAGCAGATCGGGTTCCTGCATCGGGCCGGCTACACCGGCTACGGCGGGACCGTCGCCCTCGTGCGCATGTACGTGCGCACGAATCATCCGCGGGTGGCGGACGCCTTCCGTCCCGCGTACCGCGTGGCGCTGCGGGCCCACCGTGTGCTGTCGGCGGGTCGCCGCGTCGCCTCGCGTCTGCGCAGCGAACGGGGCGAGAAGGAGCGAGAGGTGTCGTCGTGAAGACCGCGGAGCTGATCGGAGACTGGACCCGTCCGGCCGACACGTTCCCTCCCGACGGCAAGCGGCTGCTCATCTACGTCGTCTTCGACCGTCGCGGCGAGGTGGGCGACTTCGTGCTCTACGCCCTCGAGCACATGCGCGCGTTCTGCGACGAGATCGTGGTGGTCTCGAACGGTCCGCTCACCGCCGAGGGTCGAACGCGGCTCGAGACGGTCGGCGACCTGGTCCTCGAGCGTCCCAACGAGGGCTACGACATCTGGGGCTACAAGCACGGTCTGGACGCCGTCGGGGAGCGCGTGTCGTCGTTCGACGAGCTGCTGCTCGTCAACGACACCTGGTTCGGTCCCATCCGGCCGTTCGGCCCGATCTTCGAGCGCATGAACGCGCACCCCCTGCACTTCTGGGGCATGACGGACCACCTGCGAGTGGAACCGCACCCGTTCACGCAGGACGAGGACTACCTGCCGTACCACCTGCAGTCGTACTGGGTGGCCGTGCGTCGGAACATGTTCACCTCTCCCGAGTGGGCCGCCTACTGGCGCGACCTCCCGGCGATGACGACGTACTCCGACGCGGTCACCAAGCACGAGGGCATCTTCACCCAGCACTTCACCCAGCAGGGTTTCTCGGGCGAGGTCGCGTTCCCGACGCTGACCGACAAGATCGAGAACCACGCGGTGCTCTACGCCGAACAGCTCATCGACGCCGGGTGCCCGACGCTGAAGCGACGGCCGTTCTTCCAGTGGCCGGTCTTCCTCGACCGCGTCGCGGTGATCGGCAAGTGGACCCTCGAGGCCGTGGAGCGCAACGGCTACCCGGTCGAGCTCATCTTCGACGACCTGGCACGCAACGTCGAGCCGCGCGTGCTGAACGCCGACGCCGCGCTCCTGCGCGTGCTCTCGCCCACCGACGACGGCTACGACCCGTCGAAGCCGATGCGCACGGCCGTGTTCGCGCACATCTTCTACGTCGAGATGACCGACGAGATCCTCGATCGCGCGGGTTACCTGCCCGGCGACGTCGACCTCATCGTGACGACGCCCGAGCGCGAGCGCGCCGACGAGATCGAGCGCATCATCGCCGCGCGGGGGTTCCCCGGGCGCGTCGAGGTGCGGGTGGTCGCGTCGAACAACGGCCGCGACCAGGCGGCGTTCCTCATCGGATGCCGCGACGTGCTGCTGTCGGACCGCTACGACCTGGTGGTCAAGATCCACTCGAAGAAGACGCCGCAGGACGGCGCGAACATGGGGCGTCACTTCCGCCGCCACCAGTTCGAGAACCTGCTCGGCGGCCCCCACGAGGCAGCGACCATCGTCTCGCTCTTCCAGCAGCAGCCGGGGCTCGGACTCGCGTTCCCGCCCACCGTGCACCTCGGACACCCGACCATGGGGCACGGATGGTGGGCGAACCGGCCCGGGGTGGCCGAGTTGTGCGCCGAGCTCGGCATCCGGGTTCCGCTCGACGAGGTCTCGCCCCTCGCGCCCTTCGGGTCGATGTTCTTCGCACGCCCGCAGGCGTTGCGCCTGCTTCTGGAGCGGGAGTGGACCTACGACGAGTTCGGCGGCGCCGAGGCGTACGTCGACGGGGGACTCGCGCACATCCTCGAGCGGATGCCGGTCTACGCGGCCGGCGAGCTCGGGTACCACTCGATGACCATCGCCACCCCCGAGTACCTCTCGAAGAGCTACACCGCCTTCGACTACAACCTCGACCACATGTCGGCCACGATGCCCGAGGACACGCAGCACCAGGTGCAGTTCCTCCGACGCGCGGGCTACATCGGGTGGGGACGATTCCGTGACTTCGTCGACATGTGGGTCCGGCTGCACCGTCCCTCGGCCGCCGACCGCATCGATCGGGCATTCACCTCCACCGAGCGTGTCCGCGGTGGCCTCTGGCGCGCCCGGCAGCGACTGCGTCGTCGGTGAGTTCAGACCCCGTGCAGAAACCCACCAGTAGAATCGGTCCCCATGTCCAGTTCCTCATCCTCCGCGGATAACGCGCGCTTCGCACGCCTCGCGGAGATGCCGATGCGCTCCGTCGGCGTCACCCCCGGCTTGGGGTTCGCATCGCTCTGGACGACGCTGCGCGACATCTTCGCGCGCCGCGAGATGCTCGACCTCCTCGTCAAGCGCGACATCAAGGCGCGCTACAAGGATTCCGCGCTCGGATTCGTGTGGGCGCTCATCCGCCCCCTCATCCTGCTGGGCATCTACTTCGTCGTGCTGGGCCAGTTCTTGGGCGCGGCGCGCGGCATCCCGGACTTCGCCATCTTCATCTTCACCGGCCTGACGGCGATGAGCCTGTTCCAGGAGATCGCCGTGGGCGGCACCGGATCGATCATCGCCAACGGCGGTGTCGTGAAGAAGGTGTACATGCCGCGCGAGATCTTCCCGCTCGCGGCGACCGGGTCGGCCCTGTTCAACTTCCTCATCCAGCTCGGCGTGCTGCTGGTCGCGACGCTGATCGCCGGCAAGCCGCCTCTGCACTGGCAGATCGTCTACGCGGTCCCCTCGCTGCTGCTCATCCTCGTCTACGGTCTGGCCTTCTCGCTCTTCTTCTCGGCGGTGAACGTCTACCTCCGCGACGTGCAGTACCTGGTCGAGGTCGTGACGATGCTCCTCATGTGGCTCTCGCCGGTGCTGTACGCCTGGCATCTCGCGAGTCAGATCATCACGAGCCCGACGCTGCTGGAGATCTACACGAACAACCCGCTGACCCTCGCCGTGCTCGGATTCCAACGGGCGTTCTGGCTCGGCGGAGACGGTCTGGACCAGCCCGCCCACCTCGTGCTGCGCATGGCCGTCGCCCTGCTCATCGGTCTCGTTCTGCTCGTGCTCAGCCACCGTGTCTTCGTGCGCCTTCAGGGCAACTTCGCCCAGGAACTGTGATCGATATGTCGTTTGACGTGACCCCCGCCCTGGCGCGCCCCGAGGTCGTCGTGCTCACCGACGTGTCGAAGCGGTTCGTCGTGCGCAAAGACACCTCCATCAAGGAGCGCCTCGTCACGCTCGGCCGCGCCGGCCGTCGCCACCGCCAGGACTTCTGGGCGCTCAGCGACGTGAGCCTCGACATCCGCGCGGGTAACACCATCGGTCTGATCGGGCACAACGGCTCGGGCAAGAGCACTCTGCTGAAGGTCATCGGCGGGATCATCCAGCCGACCTCCGGCGACGTGAAGCAGCGCGGACGCGTGGCGGCTCTGATCGAGCTGGGCGCCGGGTTCCACCCCGACCTCACCGGTCGCGAGAACGTCTACCTGAACGCCTCGGTGCTCGGGCTCAGCCGGGAAGAGACCCGGGCGAGCTTCGACGACATCCTCGACTTCTCGGGCGTCGGCGACTTCATCGACACCCAGGTCAAGTTCTACTCGTCGGGGATGTTCGTGCGCCTCGCGTTCGCGATCGCCGTGCACACCGACCCCGACATCCTGCTCGTCGACGAGGTGCTCGCCGTGGGTGACGAGCAGTTCCAGCGCAAGTGCCTGGACAAGATCAAGGAGTTCCAGCGCCAGGGACGCACGATCATCATCGTGTCGCACGCCCTCGACCAGATCGAGGAGCTGTGCGATCGGGTGATCCTCATGGACAAGGGCCGGGTCGCGTTCGACGGTCTCGCCGAAGCCGCCGTGGAGCGCTTCCGCGAGCTGCTCGAAGAGGGGTCCGGCAAGGTGTCCGCGCGCCCCGAGCAGGTGCTGCGGGCGGCGGAGATCGTCGCGGTCGACGTGCGCGCGGCCGACGGCACCCGGTCCAACGACTTCCAGACGGGCGATTCCTTCCGTGTCGGTGTGACCGTGCGCGGCCTGCGCACGCTCGACGAGTGGGCGCTCGGCTTCAGCATCGACACCTCGTCTGGTCTGCTGGCCTTGGCGTCGAACACCAGCATGCTGGGTACCTCGCTGCCGCCGCTGCACGAGGGCGAGACGACGACCGTCGAGATCGACGTCGACAGCGCCCGCTTCAACCCCGGCAGCTACTGGGTCAACGCGAACCTGCACGGCATCAGCGAGTCGACCTCGCACGCCCTCATGCAGGGCGCGGAGTTCACGGTGCACGGCCGGTCGGACTCGCTGGGGTCGGTCCCCGCCGAGGTGCGCTTCCGCTGAGCTCCCGCCGACCCGCACCCGCGGGTCAGCGTCGCGGCTGCGCCTCCGAGGCGCGCACGGCGGCGTCGAGCAGGGTGCGCGCCCGCGCGTCGAACGAGTGCTCGGCGCGGACGCGCGCGCCGGCCGCGGCCAGCACATCGGCGTCGGGGAAGACGGCATCCACGTCGTGCGAGAGCATTCGGATGAGCTCGGGCACCTCGTCGTAGGTGGCGACGGCGCCGCCGAACAGCTCGTCGATCCCCTCGACCCGGTCGCTGATGGCCCGGCCGCCCGCGGCGACCACGTCGAAGAGGCGGTTGCCGATGAACCCCCGCTGCTGCATGGCGGGCCAGTGGTCGTTCAGCACCACGCCGGCGCTCTCGTACAGTCCCGGCAGGTCGTCGTTCGAGACGCCGGTGGCGCGGATGTGCGAGGCCGGGATCCAGCCGCGCCAATCCGGACCGATGACGGTGACGGGGATGCCGGCGCGGATGGGCTCGACGATCGAGGGGCGCAGGATGCCACGCGCCGTGCCCACGAAGAGGATGTCGCCGCCGCGCTCGCGCCCCTCGGGGCGGAAGCGCGTCGCATCGGTGCACTGCAGCAGGGGCGTGATGGCGACGCCGAGCTCGGCGCCGGTGGCGGCGGCCCAGGGGGCGGAGGCCGCGAAGACCCGGTCGAAGCCCGCGACGTCGGTCGCGGTGATCTCGTCGGGGTGGCTGATGACCCACAGCAGGGAGACGCCGAAGGGGGAGGCCTCGAGGGGCTCGGGGCCCCTCAGGGCGACCGTGACGTCGTCGAGGTGCCGCGTGGAGCGCGTGCGAGCGGCGTAGGAGTCGATCACGACCTCCTGCCCCAGCCGGCGGAGCGCCCCGGCCAGGGCGCGGGCGAAGTGCGTGTCGCCCCATCCCTCGGCCCGGACGCCGACCGGCGTCGCGGTCCGCAGCGCCCAGCGCAGCACGGGGACCTCAGTGCCGTCGGCGAGCTCGATCGTGCGCCCGGGGCGCCGCACCCGGGGGAGCGGACCGGAGAGCGTGCGCTCCCACCCCGCGCGGCGGAGGAGGTCGTCGGCACCGGCGAGGGGCCGCGGCGCCTCGGCAGACGCCGCGTCGCGGCCGGCGGATCCGGGAGTGCGGGAACCGGCATCCGGGGTCTGCGCGGTGGGGTCGGCGACGCGCGAGCGCGTGCGCGTCTCGATGTCGAGGGCGACGAGCGCGCGCGTGCCGAGGCGTCCCGCGGCATCCGAGCCCCGCAGCGCGGTGTCGATGTCGGCGCGACGGACGGCGACGGTGAGGCCCGCCAGGGCCGGGACCTCGAGCATCGTGGCGGGGGAGAGGGCGGTGAGGTCCTCCACGGGGTGCCCGGCGAGGAAGCGCCCCTCGGAGGTCGCTCCGACCGCGGCGATCGTGCCGTCGCCGTCGCGCCAGACCGGGGCGACGGCCGTTCCCGACGGCTCCGCGGCGACGCGCGCTGTCAGGACGACCGCGTCGGCGGCGGTCAGCGTCTCGTTGGGGCCGCGCAGCACCAGCACCTCGGCGGTCGAGGTCTGCACGAGTTCGTCGAGGGCGCGCGCGGCGTCGTCATGCCTCCGCCGACTGATACGGACGCGCGGGTGCGACGCGGCCATGATCGAGGCGAGCGTCCAGTCCTCGGGGCGGTCGTCGAGCACGGCGATCGCCACTCCCTGACCGTCGACGTCGGCGAAGCGCACGGCCTCGGCGATCGACTCGTCGAAATCCCACTCCTCGGGGCCGAGGGCGAGCAGCAGCTCGCGGGACAGGGGAGTACGGCCCGCCGTCGCGGCGACCTCTCCGCCGACGCGGGCGCGGGACGCCGCCGCGGTGATCGTGCGCGACAGCTCGGACCACGTCGCGACCGCGGGTTCCGCCGCGGGGCCGTAGGGCAGGGAGTGGGCCTCGCGCCGGCGCCACGCGTGTCCGACCGGTCCTCCCGGGGCGTCCCACGCGTCGGGATGACGGGTGCCGTACGCGACGGCATCCCACAGGGGGCTCACCTGCAGACCTCGCGGATCGGCGACGAGATAGGCGTACAGCGCGGGAACACGCCACGCCTCGGGGAGGTGGTCGCCGACCGCGGTGTCGACGAACAGCGGCGACAGACGCAGGCCGTCGCGATATCCGCCGTTGACATAGCGGCGCACGGCGGCGGCCTCGGAGAGCGGCGAACCCGTCTGCGCGCGGACGTAGTCGAGGTCGACGATGCCCGCCCGCCGGATGACGCGCGCCCACCAGACGCGGTCGAGGCGCGCGACCAGGGGGCGCAGGGGAGCGAGGTCGCGCGCGGCGCGCACGCGCGAGCGGAGAGCGGACAGCATGCGTCCGATTTTACGGAGCGACCGGCGATGCGGCCGACGGGGTCAGGCGCGCCCGGCCCAGTAGCCGTCGCCGCGCATGCGCAGCGAGGTGCGCAGATCGATCGTCGCGTCGACGGCGTCGAGCGGCAGGGGGAGTCGGGGCGCCCGCGCACCGCGGCGCCATCCCTCGATGCGGCCGCGCAGCGACACCAGGTCGCGCCGCAGCACGAGGCGCGCGACCGACACCACCGCTTCGACGGCGACGGCACGCAGTCCCCACCGCGAACGCAGCACGCCGTACTTGCGCAGCAGGTAGCCGCGGGCGAACCCTGACAACCGGCGCTGGCGCTCCGACTCGGTGCCCGCGCTCGCCCCGCCGAGGTGCGTGCCCACCGGCTCGGTGATCGCGACGCAGCCCCAGCGCGCCGCGCGCAGGCGGAAGGCCAGGTCGAGCTCTTCGCCGTACATGAAGATGTTCGTGTCGAACGTGCCCACCTCGTCGAGCGCGGCGCGGCGGTAGACCGCGACCGCGCCGTACGGACCGAGAACGGGCGGAACGCTGGCGTGCACCGCCGAGAGGGGCGCGCCGTGGAAGCGCACGAAGCCGGCGCCGGTGACGTCGGCGACGATGCCGTACGAGTCGACGGAGCCGTCGGGGGCGAGCAGCAGGGTCGCGGCGCTGCCGATGCGGGATGCCGGGTCGTCGGGTAGCGCGGTGATCGCCGCAGCGACCGCACCGGGCTCGAGCACGACGTCGCTGTTGACGAGCATGACCAGCCGCGCGTCTCCCGCCTCCATGCCCACGTTGCACGTGCGGGCGAAGCCGAGGTTGACCTCGTTGCGCAGCAGCGTGACCTCGGGGAAGGCCTTCTCGATGCGGTCGGCGGTGTCGTCGGGCGAGCGGTCGTCGACGACGATGACGCGTGCCGCGACGCTCTGGTCCAGCGCCGCGCGCACGCACGTGCGCACGAAGTCCCAGCCCCCGTACACGGGGATCACGATGTCGATCTCGGGATCGGCACTCATGCGCGACCGGCCTTTCGTTCGGACACCGGCACCCGGAGGGCAGCACGGGCGGGATGAGCCCCCAGTGTACGGCCGCACCCGTGGTCGACCCGGGTCGGTACGATGGGACCGCCTCCCCGGCGCACCCGCCCATGACCCCCACCGACCCCGCCGCCGCCCCGATCGAGGGGTACATCGTGCTGGCGGCGTACCGGCCCCCGGCGGAGCTGTTCGCCCGGCAGCTGCGCTCGCTCCAGGCGCAGACGCTCGGCGCGTTCCGCTGCCTCGTCGTCGCCGACGGCGGCTCCGACGCGGTGCGCGCGCAGATGATCGACGCCGTCGGCGACGACGACAGGTTCGAGGTCATCGGGTTCGAGGAGCGCGTCGGCTTCTACCGCAACTTCGAACGCGGACTGGCCGCGGTGCCCGCTGACGCCGCGTGGGTCGCGCTGAGCGATCAGGACGACGTCTGGATGCCGGACAAGCTCGCCACCCTCGTGCCGGCGCTGCAGGACGCAGCGCTCGTCAGCGGGCAGGCGCGGGTGGTGACGTATCCCGAGGGTGTGGTGGTCACGGCATCCACGGCGCGGCGCGAGGTGGACGCGGCCTCGCTGGTGCTGGAGAACCAGTTCTCGGGCGCCCTGTGCGTTCTGCGTCGTTCGCTGCTCGACGTGGCCCTGCCCTTCCCCGCCCTCCCCGGTCCCGCGCAGGTGCACGATCACTGGCTGGCCGTGTGCGCCGCCGCGACCGACGGCACCCGCGTGGTCGACCGGGTCGTGCAGGACTACGTGCAGCACACCGCCAACGTGCTCGGCGAGGCCGATGCCGCGCGCCTCGGCTGGCGCGAGACGCTGAGACGGCGCCGCGCGGCGCTCCCCGCCGAGGGCGGTGGTCCGCGCGCCCTCGCCCGCTCGCTCTACGTCGTCAACGCCGGCTGGGCCGAAGCCATGACCGACGCTCTGCGCGCTCGGGTCGACACCCCCGTCGCGCGCGCGCTCGCCGCCGCCTTCGGCCGTCGCCGGCGGGCCGGGGCGACGGTGCGCGCCGTTCTCGGGGCCGTCGGTCGCTCGGAGGCGACCCCGCGCACCGCCGTCGTTCACCTGCTCGGGGCGGCGCTTTGGAGCGTCACGGGCGGTCGGCGCGGAAACGCCGCGCGCTGAGCCGCCGCGGTCGGTGCGTCTGCCCGCGCCGTGCCCTCAGCCGCGGGTGAGGAGCCTGCGCTGCGCGCGGATCTCGCGGGTCGCGGCGATGCCGACGACCGTGAGCACCACGACCTCCGACACGGCCAGACCCCAGACGATCGCGGTCGCGCCGAGGGTCGCGCCGAGCACGAACATGGCCGGAAGGCCGACGCTCGCCGAAGCGACGATCGCCAGCAGCACGACGCGGTTGCGGCCCGCGGGCACCAGGACGTTGCGGATGAGCGGCGTCGTCAGCGAGATGATCAGGTACGTCACGCCGTAGGCGGGGAACATGGATGCCGGAGGGGCCACCGCCTCACCGAGGAACGCCGCCGTGAGCCAGGGTCCGAGCAGCACGAGCACCAGCAGGCCGATCACGCCGACCACGAGGTGCAGCGCGAGCGCGACGAGGTGGCGGCGGGTGCGGCCGGCCTCCCACGAGGCTTCGAGCACCCATTTCTGCAGGGTGTTGCCCACGATGAGGATGGCCGTGAGGCCGACCCGGTACAGCTTGTCGGCCGAGGTGAGCTCGGCCGCGGCCTGCGTGCCCACGACCCCCTGCGCGATCGGCACCGGCGCGGTGGTGTAGCTGCCGCCGAGGCCGTCGGCGCTGGCGAGGGGCAGGTTCTCGCGGAAGCTGCGCCCGATGCCGCCGACGTGGAACGGGGGGACGACGCGGCCGTACATGTGCACGTGCAGCGCGGCGAGACCGACGAGTACGCCCGCGATCATCATCAGCGGATACGCCACAAGCTGACCGGTGAGCTGCATGATCGCGGCGCTCGCGGCCGTGAACACGGCCATGGGGATCGCCTCGAACCACAGCACCATCCGCGCCCGGCCGGTGCCGACGGCGTACCACGACATCGTCAGGCCGGTGAGCCCCGTCGCGAGCACCACGAGAGCGGCCACCCCGCCGAACGCCCCGCCGACGAGGGCCGCGGCGATCGCGGCCGTCACGCCGCCGACGACGGCGAAGACGGCCAGACGCGACCAGAAGCTGTGCGCGTAGACGTCGCGACGCGCCTCGTCGTGCTCGGCCATCGCGATCCGGGCGCCGCCGGCGACGTTCCAGCCGTAGCTCGAGATCATCGCCAACAGGCTGCCGAGCGCCTGACCCGTTCCGATCGCCGCCCATCCCTCGGCGCCCTGGATGCGCGCCGCGATCGGCAGCACGAGCAGCGGTACGACCGCGACGATCATCGGGGCGGTGCCGAAACCGATCAGGCGCGCGAGCAGGACCTTCACCGTCGTCGCTCCCCGCGCGTGCGATCCAGCACCTCGGCCGTGGCGTCGGCCGCGTCGTCCCACGTGAAGCGCGACGCCCACCGCTGGGCGTCGGCCCGCGTGGCGGCATCCGGCGGCGCCGTCAGCGCGGAGGTGATCGCGGCGCCGAAGGCGGCGGCATCCGTCGCATCGGCGTACCGGGCGGCGTCGCCGCCGACCTCGCGCAGCACGGGCACGTCGTGGGCGAGCACGGCGACGCCGCGCCGCAGCGCATCGACCACCGGCAGCCCGAAGCCCTCGACCAGCGAGGGGCACGCGTACAGGTCGGCGATCTGGAACAGCGCCTCGAGCTGATCGTCGCTCACCCACCCGGGCAGCACCACGTCGCGCTCGAGGCCGAGTCGCCGCACGTCTTCGGCGAGCGGGTCGGGCAGGCGGCTGCCCGCGACGACCACGACGGGGCGCACGGCCGGGTCGATGGTGGCGCAGGCGGCGAGCAGGCCGGGGAAGTTCTTGTGCGGCATGCGATTACCCACGCTCAGCACGATCGGCCGGTCATCGGGCAGGCCGAGCGGAGCCAGGATGCCGGCGGGATCGGCGACCGGACGCGGTACGGTGCTGCCGTTGTGCACGACGTCGATGCGCGTGGCGTCGACGTCGAGGTGCGCCGAGATGCTGGCCGCGGCCGCGTGCGAGACGGTGAGGACGCGGTCGGCCGTGCGGGCCGACCGGCGCATGAGCGTCGAGGTCACCGCGCGCTGTGCCCGCTGGGCCAGGCCGCCCGGCACTTCGTCGTAGATGGCGTCGTGCACGGTCACCACGCGCGGGACGCCGCGGAACACCGGCCCGAAATTCGCCGGCGCCCACACGAGGTCGGCGCGGCCGCGACGGGCGACGGGGCCGGTGACGGCGACGGCGCCCAGCGCCCACGTCGCGGGGTCGGCGCCCACCCACGGCACCGTCTGCACGTGCCCCGGGAAGAACGACGACACGCGCTCGGCGCCGACGCGGCCCGTCAGGGCGGCGAAGCGCACGTGCGGCAGGCGCTCCGCCAGGCGCGGCAGAAGCTCGCGCACGTACGTCTCGGTGCCTCCGCGCGACCCGGTGAAGCCGAGCAGATCGACGAGGATGCGTCGGTCGGCCATCAGCTCTCGATGACGGCTTCGGGGCGCTGCTCGCGCCGGGGCGTGGTGAGTACGCCCGAGAAGAAGCTCATCATCACCGTCTGGAAGCCCAGGACGATCGTCAGGGCGCTGGGCACGGCGATGCGCACCGCCTGGGCGGCGTTCTGCGTGCCGAAGTCGAGGCTGCCCCACAGCGAGACCTGCACGATGGCGATCACGATGCCGAGCAGGAACAGGCCGACGCCGATGAGGAGGCCGCGCTCGGCGGACCACCTCGCCACGATCCGCCGATACCGCTCACTGGTGGGGAGGAAGCCCTCTTGCGTGGCGTAGAGCTTGGTCAGCCAGAAGAACAGCAGGGATTGGAACCCCGTCACGCACAGCGCGCTCGCGTAGACCATGGTCGTCACGTCGAACCCGACCCCGGCGATCTCGATGCCGCCGAACGACAGCACGCCGACGGTGATGGCCCCCAGGAAGAACGCCACCAGGCCCGGGTAGACGAAGAGCCAGCGCGGGGCGAACAGCAGCAGGAAGCGCAGGTGGCGCCAGCCGTCGTGCCAGCTGCGCAGGTGGGGAGGACGCGAACGCCCGTCCTTCTTCAGCGTGGTGGGCACCTCTTCGATGCGGTATCGCGCGAGCGACGCGCGCACCACCATCTCGGAGGCGAACTCCATCCCCGTGGTCTGCAAATCGAGCTCGCGGATGCGCGCGCGGTTGAAGCCGCGCAGACCGCAGTGGAAGTCGCGGATGCCCGGTCGGAAGAACAGCTGTCCGATGAACGACAGGACCGGGTTGCCGAGGTACTTGTGCAGCGGCGGCATGGCGCCCGGGGCGATGCCGCCGAGGAACCGGTTGCCCATCACCAGGTCGGCTCCCGCGCGCAGGCGCTCGACGAACGGCTCGAGGTTCTCGAAGTCGTAGCTGTCGTCGGCGTCGGCCATGATGACGTACTGCCCGCGCGCGGTCTCGATGCCGTTGATGAGAGCCGCGCCGTAGCCGCGCCGCGGCGCGTGCGAGACGCGGGCGCCCAGGCGCTCGGCGAGGGCCTGCGAGCCGTCGGTGCTGCCGTTGTCGGAGATCAGCACCTCGCCCCGGATGCCGCTGCGGGCGAGGAAGCCCTGCGCCTTGCGGATGCAGACCTCCAGCGTCTCGGCCTCGTTGAGGCACGGCATGAGGATCGTCAGCTCGACGTCCGTCGAGTCGGGAGTGGTCACGGGGTGTCTTCTTTCGTCTTCACCGCGGCGGGGGTCGGCAGCGGCAGTGCCGAGAGGATCCCTTCCACGGTGCGGCGGATGGTGCGGGTGCCCACGGCGGTGTCGTACCAGGCGCGCGAGGTGCGGCGCAGGTCGTCACCCCCGTCGGCGACGGCCCGGATCGCCCGGGCGAGGTCGTCGGGTCGGGTGGAGGGGGCGACGACGCCGTTGACGCCGTCGTCGATGAGTTCGGTGGCGGCGTTTCCCTCGTCGGCCACGAGCACGACGGGCGTGCCGTGGGCGTTGGCCTCGACGACGACGAGCCCGTACCCCTCGCGACGCGACGGGTTCGCGAGGCACAGGGCGCCGTGCAGGAGCGTGTCGAGCTCGGCATCCGAGACGAAGCCGGGGAAGTCGGTCCACTCGTCGCCCCCGACGCGGCGCACCTCGGCGCGGACGGCGTCGGAACTGGGTCCGGTGCCCAGCACGATCAGGCGCAGGTCGGGGATTCCCGCGCGGGCGGCGGCGACGGCGGCGGGCAGGGCCTCGACGCGCTTGTCGGGGATGTGACGACCGACGTACAGCACGTAGGGCGGCGTGGTCGCGGAGGAGGGGGCCGCCACGTCGACGGCGCCGTCGATGAGGCCCGGGCTCACCACGGGCGGGCGGCGGAGCCCTTCGCGGCGCAGGCGCGTGGCGCTGAGCTGCGAGTGACAGGTCGCGAGGGGCGTGATCGCGATCGCCGCGCGCTGCAGCACCCAGGCGATCGTGCCGGTGACGGTGCCGGAGTACTCGACCCACTGGCGGCGGTGCCACACCTCGAGGTAGTCGACCACCAGGCGCGTGCCGGAGCCGAGCAGCGCCAGGCGCGCGGCGAAGACGTTGAAGATCGGCAACCCGCTCACGATGACGGCGGCGTAGCGCCGGCGTCGACGCACGAGGGCGCGGAAGAGTGCGGCGGCGTAGCGCAGGGCCGCCGGGATGCGGCGCACGCCGTCGGCGGAGTACAGCGACAGGCGGCCGGTGACGGGACGGATGCGGAAGCGCTCCTCGACGGGGGTCGCGCCCTCCCACTGCACGGCGGTGAGGTAGTCGACCTCGAGGCCCCGCCGCCCCAGCTCGTCGGCGAACGCGCGGTACTGCCGCTCGCCCCCGCCCGTGGAGTACGGGAAGAGGCAGTCGTAGGCGACGGCGACCGTCGAGGAGCGGGGCACCTCAGCAGCCCTCGATACGGAACAGGCGCGCGGCGGGTCCCTGCTGGTCGACGAGCACGAGGTGCTCCGACGGGGTGAGGCCGTACAGTCCCTGGCGGTCGAGTCCGACGCCGGGGTTGTTCCACACGTTCTGCGCACCGAAGTCGAGGACGTAGTCGACGCCGAGGCGATCGACCGCCTCGCACACCCGGGGGTCGCTGTCGATGTCGCGCAGGGCGTTGTTGATGAGCTCTTCGTCGGGCCCGAACGCGCCGAAGACGTGCTTGCGCAGCACCTCGCGCTCGCCGATCGCGTAGGCGAGCGACGTGCCGGTCCAGGGGCTGCCCGCGATGACGGCGTCGGCGGGGGTGGTCTCGGGCAGGCGCTCGAGCAGGGCCTCTTCGTCGGCCGTGAGCAGGGGCGAACCCGCGTCGAGCGCGTAGGCGCCGCGGGCGTCCTGCACCGCGCGGACGATGTTGGGGCTCACCCCGACCGAGAAGACGACGACGGCAGCGACCGCGGCGATGGCCACGCGCAGGCCGCGTGACGCGCGGGCGCGCTGGAGCGATCGCGCCGCGAGGTCGACCAGCGTGATCGCGCCGAGCACCGCGACGGGGATCCCCGCGGCGGGGAGCAGTGCGGCCAAGCGGAAGGAGTCGTTGTACCAGGGGTTGGTGAGCAGCTCGCGCACCGGGTTGCCCGCGGCGGTGCCCGACACCAGCACGAACAGCACGGTGGCGACCACCATGGGGCCGGCGACCACCAGGCGGCGCGGGCGCCGGACGATCGCGACCACGCCGACGAGCAGCAGGAGCGAGATCGTCACGGTGACGGTGTAGCCGTGGGGCGACAGCAGCAGCGCCTCGCCGAGGGCCTGCGCGGTGGTCTGCCACGGCAGCCAGCGCGACATCTCGGCGTTGGTTCGCATGACCCGCCACAGCACCGCGAGCACGAGCAGCAGTCCGAGCAGCATCGCCGCCGTCGCCATCCACCGGCGGCGGGTGGGGAACGAGATCGCCGTGGTCAGCAGCTCGACGACGACGATCGCCGCGCCGAGGGCGACCATGCCGAGGAACGCGTTCGGGTGCGACAACCCGACCCCCGCCGAGGCGACGAGCAGCAGCACGGTGGCGCGGGCGCGGGCGGGCAGGCCGCGGCTGCGCAGCAGGTGCACCACGACGGCGACGCCGCCGGGCAGCACCGCGTAGCCCATGGCGTTCGGGTAGAGCACGCCGAAGAACATCAGCAGGATCGGGAAGGCGCCGAATCCGGTCGACAGCGCCGCGGAGCTCACCACGACCGCGGTGCGCTCCGACAGCAGGGCCGTGCTGAGCGCGACGACCGACAGCGGCCAGGCCACGGCCGACAGCGCGATGTTGGCCGCGTTGACGGCGAGGGGGACCGAGACCCCCGTGACGTTGGCCGCGAGGGCGGCGACGGTGTGCCAGCCGTTCGGGTAGAACCCGATGTCGGATGTCGCGCCGATGTGGAAGGCCGAGGCGTTGTCGGTGTCGACGGCGAAGGCGACGGTGTTGAGGTGGACGATCGCGTCGAAGGTCTGCGAGATGTGCGCCGGCCCGCCGAAGACGACCGCGAGCTGCAGCGCGATCACGACGGCTGCGATGCCGAGCGCCACCATGCCCCACACCGCGGTGGACGGAGGGGTGCGGTCGTCGCGTTCGGGGCCGACCCAGCGGCCCAGGCCGAAGGCGGCGGCGGCGGCGACGACCGTGAGGATCACCACCGGCAGCGGCGACCACCCCAGACCGATGAAGGGCGCCACGGTGGCGGAGACCGCGAGGATCGCGATCGACACGACCGGGGCCAGAGCCAGGATGCGCAGGCGACGCACGCCCCACCCGGCCGCGAGGACGACGATTCCGGGGACGGTGAGAGCGAGGATCGAGACGATGACGGGCATCACGATCACCGACCAGGAATCGCTCATGCACTCCCATTTCTCGCTGGACGACAGTCAGTCATGCTAACGGACGGTCCCTGACCCGCCCCTGAAGGCGTCGGCGAGGCCGCCGTTTAGACTGGACGGGTCGCGGCACCGTCTCCGCGCATCCGTCGACACGAAAGACGCTTCTCCGCATGGATCTTCTCATCGTCGGCTCGGGTTTCTACGGCCTGACCATCGCCGAGCGCGCGGCCGCCGCAGGTCGCAAGGTGACGGTCATCGACCGCCGCCACCACATCGGCGGCAACGCCTACTCCGAGAACGAGCCCGAGACGGGCATCGAGGTGCACCGCTACGGTGCCCACCTCTTCCACACGTCGAACCCGACGGTGTGGGAGTACGTCAACCGCTTCACGCGGTTCACCGACTACGTGCACCGCGTGTACACGACCCACAAGGGCGTCGTGTTCCCGCTGCCGATCAACCTCGGCACGATCAACCAGTTCTTCCAGGCCGCGTATACGCCCGATCAGGCGCGGGCGCTCGTGCACGAGCTCGCCGGCGAGTTCGAGGCCAAGGACGCCACGAACCTCGAGGAGCGCGGGATCGCCCTGATCGGCCGCCCCCTGTACGAGGCGTTCATCCGCGACTACACCGCGAAGCAGTGGCAGACCGACCCCAAAGACCTGCCGGCCGAGGTCATCTCGCGCCTCCCGGTGCGCTACACGTACGACAACCGCTACTTCAACGACACGTGGGAGGGTCTGCCGGTCGACGGCTACACCGCGTGGTTGGAGCGCATGGCCGATCACCCGAACATCGACGTGAAGCTGTCGACCGACTACTTCGACGAGTCGCAGCCCCTGAACAAGAAGGCCACCGTCGGCCAGGTGCCCGTGGTCTACACCGGCCCGGTCGACCGGTACTTCGACTACGCCGAGGGAGAGCTGTCGTGGCGCACGCTCGACTTCGAGCAGGAGGTGCTGCCGATCGGCGACTTCCAGGGCACCAGCGTCATGAACTACGCCGACGCCGACACCCCGTACACGCGCATCCACGAGTTCAAGCACTTCCACCCCGAGCGCGCCGACACCTACCCGACCGACAAGACCGTCATCGTGCGGGAGTACTCCCGCTTCGCCACGCGCGCCGACGAGCCGTACTACCCGGTCAACACGGCCGACGACCGCACCGGTCTGCTCGCGTACCGCGAGCTGACCAAGGGCGAGCGCGACGTGCACTTCGGCGGACGACTGGGCACCTACCAGTACCTCGACATGCACATGGCGATCGGCTCGGCGCTGACGATGTGGAACAACCAGCTCGCGTGACGTCGCCGTGCCTCTGACCCTCGGGTCGCGCACCCGCCCGGCACGCGCCGGACGGGCGGACGAGGGGCGCTGGGCGTATCGGCCCGACATCGACGGGCTGCGTGCCGTGGCCATCCTGCTGGTCGTCTCGTACCACGTGTGGTTCGGACGGGTCTCGGGCGGCGTCGACGTCTTCCTGATGCTCTCGGCGTTCTTCCTCACCCGCGGTTTCGTCCGGCGAATGGCCGGACATCACCCCGTGCGCCCGATCCGCCACCTGCTGGGAACCTTCCGCCGGCTCCTGCCGGCCGCCGCGGTGACCCTCGTCGGCGTGCTCGCGCTGGTGTGGACGCTGTACCCGCCCACCGCGTGGCGCATGGTGTGGGAGCAGACGTGGGCCTCGCTCGCCTACGTGCAGAACCGGGTGCTCGCGGCGGATGCCGTGGACTACTACGCGCGCACCGAGGTCCCGAGCCCGCTGCAGCACTTCTGGTCGCTGTCGGTGCAGGGGCAGGCGTTCCTGCTGTGGGTCGCGCTGCTGGCGCTGTGCCAGGTGCTCGTCCGTCGCCGGGGGCTGTCACCCGATCGCGTCGTCGGGGTGGTCTTCGGCGCGGTGTTCCTCGTCTCGTTCGTCTACTCGGTCATCCGCACCGCGGCCGCGCAGGAGGCGGCCTACTTCGACACCGGCGCTCGGCTCTGGGAGTTCGCGGCGGGCTCCCTGCTCGTGCTCTTGCTGCCGCACGTGCGCCTGGGCCGGGTGGCGCGCGCCGTCGTGGGGTGGACGGGGCTGGCGGGCCTGCTCGTGCTCGGCATGGTCCTCGATGTCCGCGGCGGTTTCCCGGGCTTCCTCGCGCTATGGCCGGTGCTCTGCGCCGCCGCGATCGTGGTCTCGGGCTCGACCTCCGACGGGGAACGCGATCTCGGTCCCGGGCGGCTGCTGGCATCCCGACCGCTGCGGGCGGTGGGACGCGACGCGTACGCCCTCTACCTCGTGCACTGGCCGATCCTGGTGACCTTCCTCGTCGTGAACGACCGCGTCGAGGTCGGGCTGGTCGGGGGCGCGGGCATCATCGTGCTGTCGCTGCTGCTGGCGCGCGCGCTCACCTGGGCCGTCGACCGCCCGGTCCGGGCGTGGCGGCGTTCCGATCCCTCCGCGCTCGTTCCGATCGCCGTGCTGGCGGTGGCCACCACGGTGGTCGCGGTGCCGGTGGCGAGCTGGCAGATCGCGTCGTGGAGCGAGCAACGCGTGATCGCTGCGCGCGCGGAGGTCGCCAACCCCGGCGCGGCCGTGCTCCGCGACCCGACCCTGCCCCGGACGCCCGCCGACGCGATGCTGCTGCCGCTTCCCACCCTGCTCGACGACGAGTGGACCCAGCTCGAGCAGGTGTGCTCGTCGGACCGGCTCGTCACCGAGCAGATCCTCGAGGGGACGTGCTTCGAGACCGCGGGCACCTCCCGCGCGTCGCGGACCGTCGCCGTCATCGGCGACTCGCACGCCCAGCAGATCACGGCCGCGCTGCTGCCGGTCGCCGACGCGCAGCGCTGGGGCGTGGTGTCGTTGGTGAAGGGCGGATGTTCGATGGGCCTCGACGAGCCGGGGCTCGATCCGACCTGCGACGACTGGCGCGAGGCCGCCATCGCGCACGTCGAGCGGATCGCGCCGGACGCCGTGATGACGGTGGTCACGCGCTCCGACGCCGGCGACGACGACGAGATGGTGCGGGCCGGCATCGAGGGGTTCCTCGACCGCATGGGCGATGCCGGGATCGAGGTCCTCGGCATCCGCGACAACCCGCGGTTCGCCTTCGACATGTTCGGCTGCGTGAACGAGTCCGCCGACCCGCTCGAGTGCGCGGTTCCCCGCTCGGCGTCCCTCGCCGACCGCAACCCGGCCGACGACCTCGATCGACCGGGGCTGAGCCTGGTCGATCTCACCCCGTGGATCTGCCCCGACGACCTCTGCGTCGGTGTCATCGGCAACGTCGCGGTGTACCGCGACGACAACCACCTGACCCGCATGTACGCCCGATCGCTCGGCCCGTCGCTGGCCGAGCAGCTCCCGGCCAGGCTCGGATGAGCGCCCCGCGTAGGATTTCCCCGTGACCCCCGCCGCCGTCGGCGCCCCCGGATCGGCGCGGCGCTCCCTCCACTCGCTGTGGCTGCTGTCGGCGCGCGATCTGCGCGTGCGCTACTCGACCAGCGCGTTGGGATACCTGTGGTCGGTGCTGGATCCCCTCGTGATGAGTGGCATCTACTGGTTCGTCTTCACCCAGGTCTTCCACCGCTCGGTGGGGGAGGAGCCCTACATCGTCTTTCTCATCACGGCCCTGTTGCCGTGGGTGTGGTTCAACTCCGCCGTGACGGATTTCACGAAGGCGTTCAAGAAGGACTCCCGCCTGGTGCGCTCGACATCGATCCCGCGGTGGATCTGGGTGAACCGCATCGTGGTGAGCAAGGGCGTGGAGTTCCTCTTCTCGCTCCCGGTGCTCGTGCTGTTCGCGGTCTTCGGCGGGGCGCAGGTGTCGTGGGCGCTGCTGGCCTTCCCGCTCGCCGTGCTGCTGCAGACGACGCTCCTGGTGGGGCTCGGTCTGATCGTCGCCCCGCTGTGCGTGATGTTCGGCGACCTCGAACGCACCACTCGTCTGGTGCTGCGCGCCCTGTTCTACGCGTCGCCCATCATCTACGGCGTCGGCAACCTCCCCGGCGTCTTCGCGGACATCGCGGCGTTCAACCCGCTCGCGGGGATCTTCACGCTCTACCGCGTCGGGTTCTTCCCCGACCAGTGGGACACCCTCACGGTCGTGGTGGGTGCGGCGGTGAGCCTCGGCATCCTGGGTCTGGGCCTGGTGGTCTTCCCGCGGCTCGAGCGTCCGGTGTTGAAGGAGCTGTGATGGCCGGTCCCGCGATCGACGTCCAGGGATTGGGGGTGCGCTTCCGCCGCAACCGCCGGGGCGGCCGCAGCCTCAAGGACATCTTCGGCGGCGCGGCGCGCCGTTCGCGCCCCGACGAGTTCTGGGCGCTGCGCGACGTGTCGTTCCGGGTGCAGCCGGGGGAGTCGATCGGCGTGGTCGGCCGCAACGGCCAGGGCAAGTCGACGCTGCTCAAACTCGTCGCGGGCGTCCTTCTCCCCGACGAGGGAGGGGTGTCCGTCGACGGCGGGGTCGCGCCGCTCATCGAGATCACCGGGGGCTTCGTCGGCGACCTCACCGTCCGCGAGAACGTGCGGTTGACCGCCGGGTTGCACGGGATGCCACGGGCCGAGGTCTCCCGACGCTTCGACGACATGATCGCCTTCGCCGAGATCGGCGACTTCGTCGACACCCCGTACAAGCACCTGTCGAACGGGATGAAGGTGCGCCTGGCGTTCTCGGTGGTCTCGCAGCTCGACGAGCCGATCCTGCTGGTCGACGAGGTGCTCGCCGTCGGCGACCGGTCGTTCCGCGAGAAGTGCTATCGCCGCATCGACGAGTTGCTCGCCGAGGGGCGCACCCTGTTCTTCGTCAGCCACAACGAGAAGGACCTGCGCCGGTTCTGCACGCGGGGGCTCTACCTCGACGGCGGCGAGCTGAAGCTCGACGCCCCGATCGCCGAGGTGCTCGACCGGTACAACGCCGACTACGCGACGGGCTGAGCGGGCTCCAGGGGAGGCATCGGCTTCCACGACGCGTCGCGGGTGATGCGGCGCCCGTCGCGGAGGCCGCGGAACAGGTGGCTCGTGCCGCGGAGCTTGCGCTCCACCACCACGAGGCGGATCAGTTCCTTCACGAAGGTCAGGGTGGTCCCCGCGCTGAACGGCAGGGCCCGGTAGACGCCGAGCTGGCGGTAGTACTTCTGCAGATACGCGCGGTTGCGCATGATGTAGTACCGGTACGCGTCGCTGGAGGCGTTCATGTGGCGGATGCCCATGTCCCACTGCTTGATCTCGCGGGTGCGGCGCAGCACGAACTCGTTCACGATCACCGAGGGCGTCTGGCGGGAGGCGAGCCACCCGTAGAGCTGGTCGTCCCAGTAGATGAAGAAGCGGGGATCGGGCAGGCCGATCTTCGCGACGATGTCGCGGTGGATGAACATCCCCTCGAAGCAGCCCGAGTTCATCGGTTTGAAGCCGGACTCGTCGAAGCCGGCGGGGGCGAAGGGGATGGGGATCGCCATCGACTCGGCGACGCGGTACTGCCAGTAGAACTCGCTGCCGTCGTAGTCGTAGCGCCGCCCCTGGATACTGCGGAATCGCGGTGCCCACCGGCCCATGCGGGCGAGACCGTCGGAGACGACCTCGACGTCGTCGTCCATGAGCCAGATCCACTCGGATCCGAGCTCGTACGCGACGCGCATGCCCTCGCTGAAGCCGCCGGAGCCACCGGTGTTCGTGTCGAGTCGCCGGTACACCAGCTCGGTGGGGAGGCGGTCCCGGAACGATTCGACGACGGCGGTCGTGTCATCGGTCGAGGCGTTGTCGATGACGACGAGGTGGCCGGGCGCCGGCTCCATCTGCGTGATGCTCTCGAGCAGGCGCGTCAGCAGGTGCGTGCGGTTGTAGGTGACGACGACGATCGTCGCCGTGGCCGGGTCGAACGCGTTCACGAGCGCTCCTCGAAGGTCGCGCGCCACTGGGCCTCGGAGACGAGGTCGGGAAGAGCCCGGCGGTACTGGGCGGACAGGCGGGGCCACTCGCGCTGCAGGCGTCGGTGCAGGCGCACGCTGTCGACGAGCATGCGGCGGAACTGAGCGCGATCGCGGGTGTAGATGTTCTTGCCCGAGCCGTCGGCGGCGCTCACGAGCGCGCTGTCGTACGTCGGGATGCGCCACCAGTGCGCGTCGTTCTTGCCGAACTCGACCTCGGGCTGGTCGACGTTGGCCGGATCGGGGGTGTGGAACCAGTGCGAGAGCAGGGTGCGCACGGTGAAGGTGCGCAGGGCGAGGCCGCGCGGGCTGTCGAACTCGTGCTTCTTCAGACGCTTGAACACCTGCCGGCCGCGACGGGCCCGCAGCGGAACGCCCGAGTCCTTGTGGACGACGGTCTCGGGGTGCTTCCGGGCGACGGCGCGGGCGTCGGGCATGGCGGTGGCCAGACCCGCGCGCATGTGCTCGGGGCCCGACAGGATGTCGCGCAGTGCCCGGTGCCGGAGTTCCACCGGGTAGTACTGCATCATCATGAGGTGCTTCAGATCGACACGTCGACTGTGGCGGATGAGGGTTCCGCCCAGCGGTGAGCGGGAGTGCAGTAGGGCCGCGACGATGCGGTTGCGGGCGTGGAAGTACGCCTGCCAGTCGATGGAATCGTCCTTGCCGATCCACGACACGTGCCACAACGCCACACCCGGCATCGACACGGTCGGGTACCCGGCATCCCGAGCCCGCACGCAGAACTCGGCGTCGTCCCACTTGATGAACGCAGGCAGCGACAGGCCGATGTCGCGCAGGATGCTCGTGGGGATGAGGCACATCCACCAGCCGTTGTAGTCGGCGTCGAGGCGCATGTGCAGCATGGGGCTCTGGCGCAGGTTGGCGACGCTGAAGTCGTGAGGGAGGCGCTCCTGGTAGAGCGCCCGCCACATGAAGGGGGCGTCGTCGACGACCTCGGCCCACGCGTGCAGCTTCGGGCGGTCGAGCAGATCGAACATGTGCGCGCCGACGATCGTGGGAACCGAGGCGTAGCGGCCGAACACCACCGAGCGGCGGATGGATTCCGGCTCGATGCGCACGTCGTCGTCGAGCAGCTGCACGAAGTCGCTGCCCGAGCGGGCGAGGGTCTCGACCATGGCCCGGGCGAACCCGCCCGACCCGCCGAGGTTCGGCTGACGCAGCACCTGCAGGGTCTCGCCCAGGCGTTCCGCCACCGCGGGGTAGGCGTCCTGATCCTCGACGAGGTCGGTGCCCTGGTCGATGATGAACACGCGGTCGACGACGTCGAGCACGTCGGGGGCGTCGGCGAGGGCCTGGAGCGTCTCGACGCAGTAGTCGGGCTTGTTGTAGGTCGTGACGCCGATGCTGGCCTTGCCGCCGCGCGCCGGCTCCTGCTCGGTGGTCCACTCGGCGCCCTCGAACATCGCGTCCGCGCGGTCGGCGGCGACGTCGAACCAGATCCACCCGCCGTCGCTGTACTGGTCGAGCACGAGGTCGAATGATGTCGCGACCTCGTCGCCCTTCACCTCGCGGGTCTCGATGCGCTGCTTCGTGCCGCTGCCGTTGGAGCGGTACACCAGGATCGTGGCGTTGCCCGAGGTGTGCACGGTCAGGCGCACCTGGCGGACGGCCGTCCAGTGCTGCCAGTACGAGGCGGGGAAGGCGTTGAAGTAGGTGCCGAACGACACGCGGCGCCCCGCGACGATGCGGGCGCGGTGGCGGTCGAGGATGTTGCTGAGCTGGGCGACGTTCGTGACGCGCACGGGCTCTTCGTCGATCGTCGACCAGGTCTCGGGGTCGACGTACAGCGGGAGAAGGTCGGGGTCGCGATCGAGCGGAAGCACGGCGTTCTGCAGGGTGTACGTCACGAAGAGGTCTTTCGTTCAGGGGCCGCGGCCGCGGGCGGCCAGCTAGCCAGCGGGAAGTCTACCCGGCGCGTCGCGGGCCGTCCTGAGCGTCGGCATCGCCGTCGGTCCCGTCGCCGGGGTCGTCGGTGCGGGGGGTGCGCGGGCCCGCCGCGGGGTTCTCGCCGGCCGCAGCGCCCGGCGGTGCGGCGGCGGCCATGCGCTGGTCGAGCTGCTCGCGCCACGAGCGGGACTGCCCCGCCCGCACCGCGCACAGCGCGAGCAGCAGCCACCCGGCCCCCGTCAGCGTGAAGCTCTCGAACACCGAGACGGTGAGCAGGGCGACCAGCGTCAACGGGGCCCACGCGTGCACGACCGCGCGGCGGGAGCCCGCGACGAGCCACCCGCGGGCCAGGCCGAGGCCGCCGAGGGCGCCGAAGAGCAGCAGCCCCACCCACCCGAGCTGCAGCAGCACGTCGAGGAAGGCGCTGAGCGCGGAGGCATGCCACGCGCCGAGCGCCAGGGTGATCAGGTCGAACGGCACGATGCCGGGTACCCACGCCCCGAACCAGCCGAACCCCTGCACCGGACGCAGCTCGGCCACGTCGAGCACGCGCACCCACAGATCGGTGCGCAGCGACAGGTCGGCGCTCGCGCCGAGCGCGGCGACGAGGGGAGCGCGCAGCGCGAAGACCGCCCCCGTCGCGACGACGACGCCCGCGCCCAGCAGCGTCTGCGCCGTGCGACGGCGAGCGGCAGGAACGCGCCGCACGGCCCACAGGGCCCCCGCGGCCAGCCCCGTCACGGCGGCGACGACGATGACGGTGGGCGAGCCGCTGAGCGCCGCGAGCACGCCGCCGAGCAGCACCGAGCCGATCGCGACCCCGGTCCCGACCGACCGGGTGCGCCACTCCACGAGGAAGGTGATCAGGGCCACGACCGTGACGAAACCGAGGGCGTTGCGCGTTCCGAACACGCCCTGCACGGGACCCAGGTCGGCGATCGCCCCCTGGATCTGCAGGAAGGGGATCGGAAGATCCAGCAGGATGCCGCTGAGCACCTCGAGCGCGAGCGACAGGCCCAGCAGCCACCGCAGCACGTCGCCGAGCGACCGCACCGTCTGCACCGCGTCGCGCACGAGCCCGATGACCACCGCGAGGAACGCCAGCGCGGCGAAGGAGAGCCATCCGCCGAGCGCCTCGGCGGGGGCCGTGCTCCAGAACACGCTCGCCCCCGCCCAGGCGACGAGCAGCACGAGTGTCGTGGGAGCCAGGCGCACGAGGTCGATCTCGTCGCGCCGGGCCCAGAGGATCGCGCCGCCGAGGGCGCAGAGCCCCGCGAACACCGTCGCGAGCGTCACCGACCCGGCGGCCGCCGCGATCGCGAAGCCGCCGAAGGCGGCGGCGAACACCGCGAGGGTGAAGGCGCGGGCCAGGGCCGGGGAGGCGAGCAGGGGGAGCGGCGCGGCCGGCGCCGAGGTCACGGCGCGGGTCTCTGCAGCTCGCCGCGTTCGATCGACAGGCTCTGCTCGCTGGGGCCGACCCCCACGAGCGGCGTCTGCTTGATCTTCGCGCCGAAGAGCACGACGAACATCCATCCCCACAGCAGCAGCGGCCCGGATTCGGTCAGGCCGAGCACGACCAGCAGTGCTCCGATCAGGGTCGGGAGCAGTGTGAGGGGCGAGTGCGGGCGATCGGCGCGCAGGTCCCACCGCGGTCGATCGACGGCGAAGAACCACGAGCGCCAGACGTACGCGAGGTACACCAGCGCGAGCAGCAGGACGCCGATGCCCCCCAGCTGCAGATACGCGTCGAACCACATGCTGTGCGCCTGCACGACGGTCTGCCCGTGGTCGACGATCCAGCCGTCGATGAGCGGTTCCGAGGCGATCCAGGGCGTCGAGAAGCCCCACCCGACGATCGGGTGCTGGTCGGCGCGCGCCACGACGTCGGCCCAGATGCCCTCGCGGCCCGTGAGGTCTGCGCCGCGGCCGAGAAGCCCGAACAGGGCGTCGCGGCCGAACCACAGCGCGGCGCCCGCGCCGAGCCCGACGGCGGCGTACAGCAGGTACCACCGCGTGCGTTCGCCGGGGCGACGGGCCGTGCGCATCACCAGCACCGTGCCGAGCACGAGGGCGACGAAGGCCGCCGCGATGAAGGCCGTCGCCGACCCGGCACGGACGAAGAGGAAGGCGGCGACCGCCATCCAGCCGATGAGAAGAGTGCGGCGGGGGGCTCCGGCGGCGAGGCGCACCGCGAAGACGATGAGGGCGACGAGCATGACCGCGGCCAGCAGGTTGGCGTTGCCGAACACGCCCTGGATGCGACCGCCGTCGAAGAGGTTGTCGCGCGACCAGTAGACGATCGGATCGACCCGTTCCGAGGGCACGACGAAGCCGGGCAGCAGCGGGCCGCGCACGAACACCGAGACCACGACCTCGAACAGCAGCGACAGGCCCACGATCCATTTGGCGGCCGACGCGACCGCCCGCACGACGTCGCGCCAGGTGAGCACGGCGCCGATGAACAGCGCCTGGAAGGTCGTGATGGCCAGCAGTAGCCACGTGAGCACGGATGCCGCGGGCCACGCGCTCCACGAGATCGAGGCCGCCGCCCAGGCGACGTATCCGAAGGCGAGCCAGGGCAGGCGGCGCACCGCCACCGGGGGACGCACCACGATCCACACGATCGCCGAGACCACGGCGGAGCAGGCGACGACGATCGCGGCGACGAGGGGACCGACCGCGTTGACGAGCCCGACGCCACCCAGGGCGAGCACGAGCACGAGCACGCACCAGGCGCGCAGCAGCAGGTGCCCGGTCGTCTCGCGCGGCGGTGCCGTCGGCAGCGCCGACACGGGGTGATTCGTGTACATCGCCATGGTGTGTTCAGGGTACCGGTCGGCATCCGGGGGCGCGGGGTGCTGCCACTAGGCTGACGCCCGTGCTTGTTGCGATCTCGAACACGCCCCGCGACTACGCCTGGGGCAGCCCGACGCTCATCGCCGACCTCGAGGGCCGCGAGCCCACCGGCGCCCCCGAGGCCGAGGTGTGGTTCGGCGACCACCCCGGCTGGCCCGCCGAGGTGCACGACGGCTCCGACCGCACGCTCGACGCCTGGCTCCCGGCCGAGGCCGCGGCGCACGGTGTCCCGGCGAAACTCCCGTACCTGCTCAAGCTGCTCGCCGCCGGCGCGCCCCTGTCGATCCAGGTGCACCCCTCGAAGGATCAGGCCGTCGAGGGCTTCGCCCGCGAAGAGGCCGCCGGTGTTCCCCGCGACGCGGGGTCGCGCAACTACAAGGACGACAACCACAAGCCCGAGGTCATCGTCGCCCTCAGCGACACGTTCACCGCTCTGGCGGGCCTGCGCGACATCGCGCGCACCCGGGCCCTGGTCGCCGCTCTCGGCGACGCGCCCGCGGTCACGGCGCTGCGCGAGCGCCTGGCCGCCGACGATGCGAGCGCGGCCCTGCGCTCGACGATCGGCTGGCTGCTGGGAGACGCCGATGCGGCGGAGATCGGGGAGATCGTCGACGCCGCGGCCTCGGCGCACTCCGACGAGTTCGCCGCGGAGCTGGCGTTGGCGGGCTCGCTCCACTCGGCGTACCCGGCCGACCCGGGCATCGTGGTGGCGCTGCTGATGAACCTCGTCGAACTGCGCCGCGGCGAGGCGATCTTCGTGCCCGCCGGCGTGCTGCACGCGTACGTCGCGGGTCTCGGCGTGGAGATCATGGCCGCCAGCGACAACGTGCTGCGCGGGGGGCTGACCCCCAAGCACATCGACGTCGCGGAGCTGCTCTCGCTCGTCGACTTCCGTCCGGCCGAGCCGCCGTTCCTGCCTCCGACCGTCGCGGACGGTGTCGAGGTGTTCGCCCCGGGGATCGCGGACTTCGCCCTCGGACACCTCCTGCCCGGCGCCGCGGCGCCGCTGGAGCTGCGCGGGGTGGCGATCGCCCTGGGTATCTCGGGTGAGACGGTGCTCACCGGCGCTGCCGGCGGCACGGTGACCCTGACGGCGGGTCAGGCGGCGCTCATCACGCCCGACGAGTCGCCGGTCTCGACGGACGGCGGCGGCGAGGTCTTCGTCGCGATGCCCGGAGCCTGACGACCCGACACGCCGTGGCGCGTCGTGAAGGTTCATCTCGGCCTTGAGGGTTTACGATCCGCGACTTGACCAAATCGAATGACACGGGTGTAATTACTTATGCGCGGCACCGCGCGTCACGGGGTTCGAACCAGGCGGAGGACGATATGGCGACATCGCAGTACCGGTCCGGTGTCCCGGACAACTGGTTCGTCGATCCGGTCGATCTCGGTGTTCCCGGAGTCCGTCGTGACATCGACTCCGCCGAAGAGAACACCCTCTCGTGGCAGACCGATGCGCTGTGCTCGCAGACCGATCCCGAGGCGTTCTTCCCCGAGAAGGGCGGCTCGACGCGTGACGCCAAGCGCATCTGCACCTCGTGCGACGTGAAGTCCGAGTGCCTCGAATACGCGCTGCAGAACGACGAGCGCTTCGGCATCTGGGGCGGTCTCAGCGAGCGCGAGCGCCGCAAACTCAAGCGCCGCGCCTGATCTCCGGCCGGCTTCACCCGCAACCGAGCGATCCCGTCGCCGACGGCGCGGCGTGCGTCATCGCGCAGGACCGCGCTTAGGCTGATCCGCGTCATGCCCGCTCGTGTACACGCCATCCTCGTCGTCCGCCCCGAAGGACGCACTCCCGCCGCGAACCATCTGCAGCGGACGCTCGCCGCGCTCGCCGCGCAAACGCGTCCCGTCGACGCCCTCACCATCGTGCTGTGCGGCGCCGATCCGGCACTGACCCAGCTCGCCGCCACCTCGGGCGCCGAGGGCGTGATCACCGCCCCCGCGGGAACCTCCTTCGCCGCCGCGACCGCACTCGCGACCCCACGCCTCACCGGTGACGCGGTGTGGCTGCTCGCGCAGGACACCGCGCCCGACCCCGACGCCCTCGTGCGACTAGCCGGTGCCCTCGAGCTGTCGCCCTCGCTCGTGGTCGCCGCCCCCAAGCTCGTGGCGTGGGACGAGCGCGACATGATCCTCTCGCTCGGCGTCAGCATGAACCACTACGGCAGCACCGTCGAGCTCGCCGCGGGCGAACTCGACCAGGGCCAGCACGACGGCGACGCCGACGTGCTCGGCACCGACGTGCGCGGCGTGCTCGTCCGACGCGACGCGTGGACCTCGCTCGGGGGCCTGGATCCCGCCCTGGGCGGCGCCGACGAGGGGCTCGACCTGGGCGTGCGCGCCCGCCTCGCCGGCACCCTCGTCTCGGTCGTGCCCGCGGCCCGCGTCGCGGTCGCCGGTGACGGTGTCGCGGCGATGGCCCGCGGCCGTCGACGGGCCCGACGACGCGCCTTCGCCACGCGCACCGCGCAGTTGCACCGTCGTCTCGCCTACGCACCGGCGCCCGCGGTGCCCCTGCACTGGTTGTCGTTCCTGCCGTTGGCGCTCTGGCGCACCGTGCTGCACCTCGTGACGAAGATGCCCTACCGGGTCCTTCCCGAGTGGGGCGCGACCCTGCTGGTCATGGCCCGGGTGGCCGCGGTCGCCCGCGCTCGCCGCCGCATCCGAGCCGTCCGCACGGTGGGGTGGTCGCGCATCGCCCCCCTGCGGGTCTCCCGTGCAGAGATGCGCCTGCGGTGGGAGGGTGACGGGGCCGACCCCGACGCCCCCGTGCGCTCGGAGCTGCGCTTCTTCGTCGGCGGGGGCGCGTGGACGGTCCTCGGCGCCCTCGCGGTGTCGGCGGCGCTGTTCGCCCCCCTCCTCGCCTGGCCGGTGCTCGGCGGGGGCGCCCTCGTGCCGCTGCGGGCCAACATCGCCCAGCTCTGGCAGGACGCCGCCTGGGGAGCGCGCCCCCTGGGCCTGGATGCCGTGGGCCCCGCCGATCCGTTCTCGGCCCTCGTCGCGCTGATCGGCACCCTGTCGCCCGGCGACCCCTCGCGGGCCTTCGTGGTGCTGTGGGTGCTGGCCCTGCCGCTCGCCGTGCTCGGCGCGTGGTTCGCCGCCACGCGCGTGACCGAGTCGTCGCTGCTGCGCATCACGGCCGCCCTCGCCTGGGCGCTCGCCCCGACGTTCCTCGCCTCGCTCGTCGAGGGTCGCCCGGCCGGGGTGCTGCTGCACCTGCTGCTGCCGTGGCTGTTCTACGCCGCGAGCGTCGCCCACCGTTCGTGGGCGCCCGCCGGGGCGGCATCCGTTCTGCTGGTGGGCGTGCTCGCGTGCGCCCCCTCGCTCGCTCCGGCCGTGGTCGTGCTCTGGTCGGCGGCCCTGGTCGTCGTGGCCCTCGTCGCCGGTCGCGGCGTGGCGCGCGTGGTCTGGCTGCTGGTGCCCTCGATCGTCGTGTTCGCGCCGCTGGTGTGGACGCAGGTGCGCACGGGCAATGTCTGGGGCCTGCTCGCCGACCCCGGCGTGCCCTACGCCGGCGCCGAGGTCCCGTCCGATCCCCTCGGGCGGGCGCTCCTGGCCGTCGGCTTCCCCACCTCCGACCCCGGCGGGTGGGCGTCGCTCACCGGCGGTCCCGTCTGGTGGGTGGGTCTTCTCGTGGCCCCGTTGGCGGTCCTCGCCGTGCTGTCGGTGCTCACCCCGCGGTGGGTCACCGGCTCCGCTCTGATCGTGGTCACCGCCGCCGGGCTGGCCACCGCCTTCGCCGCCGTCGGCGTGGCCGTCTCGTTCGATCACGCCGTCGCGGTGCCGCTCTGGCCCGGCGCCGGCCTGAGCCTGGCGTGGGTGGGGGTGGTCGGTGCGGCGGTCGTCGCGCTCGACGCCGGCATCGTGCCCCGCGTCTCGGCGCTGCGACCGATCGGCGCCCTGGTGGTGCTCGCCGCGCTGCTTGTCGCCGTCGCGCCCGCCCTGACGGCGCAGACGGGTAACGGCGACTCCGGGCGCTCCGTCGTGACCAACGGTCCCGTCTCGACCCTGCCGGCCTTCGTCGCCGCCGAGGGGCGCGGATCCACCGACGTCGGGACCATCGTGCTCGACCCGCGCGCCGACGGGCTGCGGGTCGACGTCGTCTGGGGCGGAAGCGCGACGTTGTCGGGGCAGAGCACCGTGCAGTCCACGCGCACGACCCCCGGCCCGGGCGACGTCGAGCTCGCCGCCCTCGCGGCGGATCTCGTATCGCCCTCGGCCGACGACGTCGTCTCGCGGCTGGCCGCACGCGGCATCGGTTTCGTGCTGCTGGAATCCGCCCCCGCGGGGGAGGACGACGTCATCCGCGGGGCGCGCCTGGGGGCGGCCACCTCGCTCGATCAGCGCGACCTGCTCGACCCGGTCGGGGCGACCTCCCGGGGCGACCTGTGGCGCGTCAACGCCCCGCTGCAGCCGCGCGCCGAGATAGACGCCCACCAGGTCGCCCTGCAACGGCTGGTGACGTTCGGATCGATCGGCGTGCTGCTGGTCGCCCTGCTGCTCGCCGTTCCCACCGCCGCGTCGCGCCGCGTCGCGCGCCGCACGCCGCGCATCGTCGGCCCGACACCGGGAGGATCCCGATGAGCAACCGTCGCTTGGCCCGCGTGGCGGCCACCAGCGCCCGCGTCGTGGCCGGCGCCGCCGTCGCCACGGCGGCGGTGGTGGGAACCGTGGTCGGCATCGCCGCCCCCTGGCCCGAGTACACAGCCACTCCCGTGCGTGTGGAGGCGACGCCCGCTCCCTCCGACACCGTGCTCGCGTGCGACGGCCCCCTGCTCGCCCTGGGGCGCAGCGCCGACGCCGCCGGAAACCTCAGCGCCGCCGCCGCCCAGCAGGTCGTCAGCGGACCCGCCGACAGTGCCGCGGCGGTCACCACGCTCACCGGTGCCACGGCCGACGCCTCCGGCGACGCCGAGGCCCTCCGCGCGGCACCGCTCGACGAGACGCAGACCCCTCTGGCCGCCGCGGGGTCGGCGACCGCCGTCTCGGACGATCTGACCGGGTTCGCGGCATCCGCGTGCCGCGCCCCCCTCGCGGAGTCGTGGTTGGTCGGAGGCGCGACGACCACCGGCGCGAACGACCTGGTCGTGCTCGCCAACCCCGGCGAGGTTCCCGCGACGGTGCAGCTGTCGGTCTACGGAGCGCAGGGCGTGTCGACGCCTCCCGGCGGGCGCAACCTCGTCGTGCCCCCCGCCGGTCGCCGCGTGGTGCCCCTGGCGGGGCTCCTGCTGGGCGAGGAGAGCCCGGTCGTGCGCGTGGTCGCCTCGGGCGCTCCGGTGCACGCGTCGCTGCAGTCTGCCCTCACCCGCGTGCTGCTGCCCGGCGGGAGCGACCAGGTCGCGCCGATCGCGCAGGCCGACACGCGGCTGGTGATCCCGGGCGTCGAGGTGCTCACCACCGGTCAGGGGCAGGCCGGCACGGTGCTGCGTCTGCTGTCGCCCGGCGCCGACGCCACCGCCAGGGTGACCCTGTCGCCGCTGGACGCCGCGGTCGCCGCCCCCGCTCCGAGTCAGGTTCCGCTGAGTGTCGGCAAACCCACCTCGCTCGACCTGTCGGGTCTGGCCGCCGGCGCGTACACCGTCGAGGTCGACGCCTCGGCTCCGGTCGTGGGCGCGACGTGGTCGACCACGGGATTCGGCGAGGGCGACGACTTCGCCTGGTACTCCCCGGCACCGCGCTTCATCTCGGCGAGCACCATCGCCGTGGCTCCCGGCGTGGGCGCCGCGGTCGTGCTGACCGCCGAAGCCCAAGACGTCACGGTGACCCTCGCCCCGACCGACGGGGGAGCGCCGATCGTGGCGACGGTCGCCGCGGGAACGAGCGTCGCGGTCCCCGCGGCGGCGGGTGCCTATCGTCTCGAGACGAGCGCCGCGGTGCATGCCGCGGTGACCTACTCGGGAGCGGGCGCGCTCGCGTCGTACCCGCTGTGGCCGGCGGATGCCGCCGCTTCGGCGCTGACGATCCTGCCCTGACGCGTCGCCGCGACGTCGCGCCCGTGCGGCGTGCGCGCGTAGATCAGAAGAAGCGGAAGCGCTCGGGGCCGAGGTCCCACGGGTCGCGGTCGAGGAACTCGGCCGCGGCGCGGAAGACGGCGCCCTCGATCACCATGCGGCGGTGCAGGTCGTCGTCGTGATGCGGATGCCCGAGGCGCTCGATGGGCACGCGGTAGAGGATGATGCGTTTCTCTTCGCGCAGCACCGTCCACCGGGGGATGCCATCGGTCGCGGCCGGCGGCATGATGCCGATCTCGAACGACACGTCGCGCAGCTCGGTCCAGGCCGAGCGCAGGAACTCCGCGGCGGCCCCCACGGCGACGTCGAAGCGCTCGACGCGCGTGTCGACCGGCGGCAGCGGCGGACGCACGACGGGACTGCGGTTCTCGCGCCCGTGGCGGCCGTGCCGCGACGGACGGACGACCGGCCGGGCTTCGCGGGATCGTCGACGCACCATGCGTTCATCCTATGGTTGCGGTGCGCGACGTCGGCAGCTCCGTCGGTACCGTCTGCATGATCCGCGGGCACCGCCACCGTTCGTTTCGACGCATGAAGTCGACGCATAAACGCGGATCCTGCGCATGAACACGCTGCCGTCACGTTTATACGCAGGATGAGCGTTTATGCGTGTGGGGGCGATGCGGGCCCGGAGCAGAGGGCGCGATGGTGCGGCTGTACCGCCGCTGTCGGGCGCGGCATCCGGGGGCGACGGCGCGGCGCGGCGGTCGCCAGGCGCCGGCTGAGTAGGCTGACCCGCGATGCGCGACAGACTCTGTTCGAAGGTGGCGTGCGCCCGCGAGGCGATGAGCACCCTCACCTACGACTACGGCGACCAGATGGCGGCCCTCGGCCCCCTCGGTCCCGTCGGAGACCCCCACGCGCACGATCTGTGCGCAATCCACGCCGATCGCCTGTCTGTTCCGCAGGGGTGGGTCGTCGTGCGGCACGAGACGCTGCGCGCCTGAGCCCGCCGCGTCAGACCCGCTCGGTGAGGGCGGCGGCGCGCTGATTCTCGAGCAGCAGCGCCCGGTACTCCCGGTCGCGCCGCACCGTCGACACGGCCCGCACGAGCGTCTCGGGGTCGGTCGGGGGCAGGGGCGACACGAACGGGCGGACCGCCTCGGCCAGCGCGGCGGCGACCCGCGCGCGCGAGACCGGGTCGAGCGCGTCGGCCCCGCGCACGAAGGTCGACATGCGCGCCGCCAGTCGGTCGGGCAGGCGCGAGACGTCGGCGATCGCGGCCCACGATTCGAGTCCCGGAGGGATGCCGGGGGCCGGCGGCGGCAGGGGACGCGTGCGCGTGCGCTCGCTCGAGGTGCCCGCGAGCAGATCGCCCAGGCGCTGGGAGCGGGGCGTGAACATCCCCACCACCGCCGCGATCGCCCCGAGGGTGAACCACAGTTCGAGCACGCCGACGAGGGAGCGGATGAACGCCTGACGGAACCCCGCCGCGCCGCCGTCGGTGCGGACGATGCGCCCACCGACCACGAGGCGGCCGAGGCTGCGTCCGCGCGACAGGGTCTCCACCGTCGTGGGCAGCGCGACCATGACGACGACGAGCAGGGTGACCACGGCGATCCCGACCGCGCTCTCGGGCAGCGTCGCTCCCACGACCATGGTCGCGATCAGCAGGCCCCCGCCGAGCAGGAGCGCGAATCCCACCACCATGTCGATGAGGCAGCCGACCGCCCGCAGGAAGAACCCGAGGGGTTGGACGTCGAGGGCGACGGCCTCGCCGGTGAGGGTCTCGTCCGCACCCGTGTGCACGAGTGCGACCGAAGGTCCGGGGGTCGACGACGATGCCATGCGTACAGTTGACCACATGGACCTCGACGCCCTCACGGCCGCCCGACGAGACGAGTGGTCCCGCCTCGACGATCTCGGCCGTCGGCGCCGGTTGAGCGGCCCCGAGGTCGACGAACTCGTCACGCGCTACCGCGCGGCATCGGCCGACCTGGCCGACATCAAGACCTCGGCCGGACGCACGCCGCAGGGCGACTACGTCTCGCTGCTGCTCGCCCGCACGCGTCTGCGGCTGACGGGCGTGCGGGAGAACGTGCTGAAGCAGTTCCCGCGCTTCTTCCTGCAGCAGCTGCCCGCGGCGCTGTACCGGGTGCGGTGGATGACGCTGGCGGTGACGGTGTTCTTCGTCGCCGTCGCCACCCTCGTCGCCCTCTGGATCTCGAACGACCCCGCCGCGGTGGCCGCGCTCGGCTCGCAGAGCGAGCTGCAGAACTACGCCGACGAGCGCTTCGTCGACTACTACCGCGAGAATCCCAACGCGATCTTCGCCGGGACGGTCTGGACCAACAACGCGTGGATCGCGGCGCAGTGCGTGCTGTTCGGGGTGACCGGGTTCTGGCCGGCGATGGTGATCATGCAGAACGCCGTGGGCGTGGGGCAGTCGGCCGCGATCATGATCGCCTTCGACCGCGCCGACGTGTTCTTCCAGTTCATCCTCCCGCACGGCCTGTTGGAGCTCACCGCGATCTTCGTCGCGGGAGCGGCGGGTCTGCAGATCTTCTGGGCCTGGGTCGCCCCCGGCCGGCGCACGCGCGCCGCGGCTCTGGCGGCGGCCGGACGATCGCTGGCCACGGTGGCGGTGGGGCTCGTGTTCGCCCTGGCGCTGTCGGGTCTGGTCGAGGGCTTCGTCACGCCCCGCGACTGGCCGTGGCCCATCAAGATCGCCATCGGCGCGGTCGCGCTGGGCGTGTTCCTGTTCTACATGCTGTGGGTGGGCCGCAGGGCTGCGGCCGCGGGCGAGACGGGCGATCTCACCGAGTACGAGGCGGGGACCCCGACCCTCACCGCCGGCTGACGGCATCCGGTCGTTCCCGGCCGTTCCCCGGCGTGTCATTTTTGATTCACTCAAAAATAGCTAGGGTGGAGGCATGCTCGACAGTCAGCCGGACGCCACCGCGGATGCCCTCATCCGCGGCGCGGGTCTGCGAGTGACGGCGACACGCGTCGCCGTGCTCGAGGCGCTCCGCGCCCGGCCGCACGCCACCGCCGACGCGGTGTTCGACGGGATCCGGGGCACCCTCCCCGGAACCAGCAAACAGTCCGTGTACAACGCGCTCGGTGACTTCGCCGACGCGGGACTCGCCCGCCGCATCGAACCCGCCGGCCACGCCGGCACCTTCGAACTGCGCGTGGGCGACAACCACCACCACGTGGTGTGCACCGGGTGCGGACGCATCGACGACGTGGACTGCGTCGTCGGCGCGGCTCCCTGTCTGCACATGCCGGAGCAGAGCGGCTTTCTCATCGAAACCGCCGAGGTGACGTTCTGGGGCGTGTGCTCCGATTGTCGAGCGAAGTCCGAAGCCGAAAAACCGAGAGGATCCCGATGAGCGACGCTCTGAACGGGTGCCCCGTCTTCCACGATGGAGCCGCCCCCGACGACAACCGACTGCCCGTGGGCGAAGCCCCCGCCGACAGCGAGCCCGCCGGCGCCCTGCCCCACCCGACCCAGGGTTCCGCCAACCGCGTGTGGTGGCCCGAGTCGCTGAACGTGAAGATCCTCGCGAAGAACAACGCGCTGCGCGACCCGCTCGGCACGGACTTCGACTACCGCGCCGCGTTCGAGGCGCTCGACCTCGCCGCCGTCAAGAGCGACATCCAGCAGGTCATGACGACCTCGCAGGACTGGTGGCCGGCCGACTTCGGGCACTACGGCCCCCTCATGATCCGCATGGCGTGGCACAGCGCCGGCACCTACCGCGTGACCGACGGTCGCGGCGGTTCGGGCGCGGGCATGCAGCGCTTCGCGCCGCTCAACAGCTGGCCCGACAACGTCAACCTCGACAAGGCTCGCCGCCTGCTCTGGCCCATCAAGAAGAAGTACGGCCAGTCGATCTCGTGGGCCGACCTCATGATCCTCGCCGGCAACGTCGCGCTCGAGGACATGGGGTTCCCGACCTTCGGCTTCGCCGGCGGCCGCACCGACGTGTGGGAGCCCGACGACGACGTGTACTGGGGCCCCGAGACCACGTGGCTCGGCGACGAGCGCTACACGGGCAACCGCGAGCTGGAGCGCCCGCTCGCGGCCGTCCAGATGGGCCTCATCTACGTCAACCCCGAGGGCCCCAACGGCAACCCCGACCCGCAGCTGTCGGCCCACGACATCCGTGAGACGTTCGGCCGCATGGCCATGAACGACGAAGAGACCGTCGCCCTCATCGCCGGTGGTCACACCTTCGGCAAGACGCACGGTGCCGCGAGCGACTCGCACGTGGGCGTGAACCCCGAGGCCGCCGACATCAACGACCAGGGTCTCGGCTGGAAGAACAGCCACGGCACGGGCAAGGGCGACGACACCATCACCAGTGGTCTCGAAGTCACCTGGACCTACCACCCGACCCGGTGGGACAACGAGTTCTTCCACATCCTCTTCGCGTACGAGTGGGAGCTCTTCCAGAGCCCGGCGGGCGCCCACCAGTGGCGTCCGAAGAACGGTGGCGGCGCCGACATGGTGCCCGAGGCGCACTCCGACGGACGCCGCGAGCCGCGCATGCTCACGAGCGACCTGGCGCTGCGCGTCGACCCGGCGTACGAGAAGATCTCGCGCCGCTTCGCCGAGGACCCGGCCGCCTTCCAGGACGCCTTCGCCCGCGCCTGGTTCAAGCTGACCCACCGCGACATGGGCCCGCGCGAGCGTTACCTCGGCTCCGAGGTCCCCGCCGAGGTGCTCGTCTGGCAGGACCCCGTGCCCGCCGTCGACCACGCGCTCATCGACGCCGCCGAAGCGGCGGCGCTGAAGCAGCGGATCCTCGACAGCGGCCTGACGGTGCCGCAGCTGGTCACCACGACCTGGGCGGCCGCCTCCACCTTCCGCGGCAGCGACAAGCGCGGTGGCGTGAACGGCGCTCGCATCCGCCTCGAGCCGCAGAAGAGCTGGACGGTCAACAACCCCGAGCAGCTGGCATCCGTGCTCTCGGTGCTCGAGAACCTCAAGGCCGACTTCGACGCGCAGGCGGCGGACGGCAAGAAGGTCTCGATCGCCGACCTGCTCGTGCTCGCCGGTAACGCCGGTGTCGAGCAGGCCGCTCGCGCGGGCGGTGTCGAGGTCGAGGTGCCCTTCACCCCGGGCCGTACCGACGCGACGCAGGAGCAGACCGAGATCGAGTCGTTCCGCTGGCTCGAGCCGGTCGCCGACGGCTTCCGCAACTACGCCTCGCGCGACGCGCGGCTGCCCGCGGAGTTCCTGCTGCTCGACAAGGCCAACCTGCTGACGCTCACCGCACCCGAGATGACCGTGCTGGTCGGAGGCCTCCGGGCCATCGGCGCGAACTGGGACGGCTCCGACTGGGGCGTCTTCACCGACACCCCCGGTGCGCTGACGAACGACGTGTTCGCGAACCTGCTCGACCTCGGCACGACGTGGAAGCCGCTCGACAGCGGCAAGCACGCGTTCCAGGGCACGAAGGACGGCTCCGGCGAGACGGTCGGGATCGGCACGCGCGTCGACCTGGTGTTCTCGTCGAACTCCGAGCTGCGCGCGCTCGCCGAGGTCTACGCCTCGGACGACGCGAAGCAGAAGTTCGTGCGCGACTTCGTCGCCGCCTGGCAGAAGGTCACCGAGCTCGACCGCTTCGACCTGGTCTGACCACCCGTCCCCGCTGCGGCGGGGCGCGCTGCGGCTCGGTACCCGCGGCATCCGGAAGGCCCGTCCCCTCGCGGGGGCGGGCCTTCCGTCGTGCGCGCGGCGCTGCTGCGGCTCACCGGCAAGCTGTTGCTGCCTTCGTCCCCCCGCCGGGGGGATGTCCCACTTCGTGCAGGTTTGCGGCTCTGTTGCTGCACGAAGTGGGACATGCGCGAGGTGGCGGCGGTGTCTGCCTGGGGGATGTCCCACTTTGTGCAGGTTTGGGGCACGGGCACTGCACGAAGTGGGACATGCAGGGTGCGGGCGACCGCCTCGCGGGGGCGGCGCGTGCGCAGGGGAGGATGCGGCCGGGCTCAGGCGAGCGACAGGCGGCGCAGACCCTCGTCGAGAGAGACCGCGGGCGTCCAGCGCAGGTCGCGGCGGATCTCGGTCTGGTCGAACCAGTGCGCGGTCGACAGTTGCTCGGCGAGGAAGCGCGTCATGGGCGGTTCGTCCTCGCCCGGGCGCACGGCCCAGACGCGCTCGACGAGGGCGCCGGCCGCGCGAGCCAGCCCCGCCGGCACGCTGAACCTCGGCGGTTCGACGCCCGAGGCGCGGCAGATCCCGGCGAGCAGGTCGCCGACCGGACGCGGCTCGCCGTTGGTCAGCACGTACGCGCGACCGCTCACCTCGTCGACACGGTCCAACGCCGCGACGATCCCGGATGCCGCATTGTCGACGTACGTGGAATCGATGAGCGCGGTTCCCCCATTGAGCAACGGGAGTCGACCCCGGCGGGCGCGGTCGACCACGCGGGCGATCAGCTGGGTGTCGCCCGGCCCCCACACGAGGTGCGGGCGGATCGCGACCAGGGCGGTCTCGCCGCCCGCGCGCGAGAGGGCGATCAGCTCGGCCTCGGCCTTGGTGCGGGCGTATTCGCCGTGCGCGGCCTCAGGGTCGGCGGGCTCGGCCCCGACCCCGGCCAGGGCGTGACCGGCGTGCGCGACCGACGGCGACGACACGTGCACGATGCGCCGGACGCCGGCGGCCGACGCGGCGTCGAGGAGCGTCCGCGTGCCCTCGACGTTCACGGCGCGGAACTGCGCGGGGTCTCCCGCCAGCGACACCTTCGCGGCCAGATGCACCACGCCGTCGACACCCTCGAGGGCGGATGCCACGGCATCCGGATCCGTCACGGAACCGAGGCGATCCTCGGCGCCGTCGACGCGCGAGGGGCGGCGCTGGAGCGTGCGCACCTGATGACCGGCGTCGTGCAGGGCACGCACGACCGCGCCGCCGAGGAAGCCGGACGCGCCGGTGGCGAGGACCCTCACGGCGCTGTCGGCTTCGCGCCGGCGAGCAGACGCTCGGCCCACGCGGCGAGGCGCGAGCGGTCGATTTTGGAGTTGTGGCGGATGTCGGTGGGCAGCGCCGGCACCACCAGCACGGCGGCCAGCGACTGCGCCGTCGAGGCGCGGACGGCCTCGGTCAGTTCCGGCGTCGCCAGCCCCGGGCGCCGCGCGCCGGCCTCGACCACGGCCACGACGACCTGTCGACCGACGGGGCCGACTCCGACCGCGGCCGCGCGTTCGACGGCGGGCACGGTTTCGGCATCCTGCTCGATGCCGACCGGGGTGACGGGACCCTCGGCGGTCGTGATGACGTGGGGGAGTCGCCCCTCGATCCACAGGCGTCCGTCGGCGTCGAGGTGACCCACGTCGCCCGTGCGGTGCCAGCGGTCGGCGACCCCGCGGCGGGCCTCGCGGTCGGTGAGGTAGAGGCGGAAGTATCCGCGCTTGAGGTGTGGGGCTGAGATGACGACCTCGCCCGTCACTCCGGCGTCGGTCGAGGGCTCTCCGGTGGCGCGGCCGTCGGGGCCGATCGCCGAGATGCGCACCTGGCCCGTGCCGAGGGGACGACCGACGCAGACGCCGCGGTCGCCGGTCACTGCCGCGCGCTCGATCTCGGGCAGGGTCACATCGGCGACGAGCAGGCACTCGGTCATGCCGTACGGGGTATGCGCGGTCGCCCGGGGCATGAGCTCCTGCGCACGGCGCAGCAGGTCGATGCCCACGGGGGCACCCGTCGAGAGGAAGGTGTCGACGCGGGCGAGGGCGGCGCGGTCGTCGGCGTCGAGGGCATCCGAGGTGGCGACGACGTTGTGCACCGCGGCGGGCGAGAGGAACACGATGCGGGCGTCGGAGGCGCGGACGGCTGCGGCCACGGCCGTGGCGGTGAGGGTGCGCGGCGCCGAGACGTCCATGTCGGGGGTCGCTGAACGCGTTCCGAGCGCCGGGCCCAGCAGTGCGAACGGCGCGAAGCCCGTCACCAGACCGGTGTCGGCCGTGACGCCGAAGTGCGCGGCCAGGGTGTCGCGCAGGGCCGTGAGTTGCGCGTGCGTGTACACGACGCCCTTCGCCGGTCCCGTGGACCCCGAGGTGAACAGGATCGCCGCGAGGGCATCGGCGTCGGGGGCGGCGGGCAGCGCGCGCCCGCGGCCGGCGCGCGCGAGGTCCGACAGGCTCGCCTCGACGCCGAGAGCGCGCGAGGTCACCGACGGGAGAGAGGCGGCCGACACCCGGCGTCCCGGCCATCCGAGCGCGCGGGCGGCGGCGAGACCGGCGACCTCGCCGATGACGACGTCGGGAACGGCGCCGCGCACGGCACGCGACAGACCCCGGATGCCGAGACCCCGGTCAGCCACGACCACGACGGCGCCGATGCGCAGGCAGGCATACAACGCCGCGGTCAGGGTGGGTCCGGGTGGCACCAGGAGCGAGACGCGGTCGCCCGCGCGCACGCCGAAGGCGTCGAGACCGGCGGCGAGCTCGTCGACGCGGGTCGACAGCTGCCGCCAGCTCACGCGCAGCGGCGCGCCGTCGCGCGCGGTGCTCATGTCGATCACGGCGGTGTCGTCGTCGTCTCGGCGGGCGACGAGGGCGTCCCACAGGCGACCGGCGGGGGCGGTGTCGCCCGCACCGTCGAGCTCTGCTTGCGCGCGTGCCGCCTTCGCGCGGCCCGCGCGGGTCTCGGCGGGGGCGGCATCGGCGGTGTCGGGGAGAGCGACGACCTTCTCGTCGAGCCAGTCGAGCACGACGTCGGCGTAGGGGCGCTCCTCGGCGATGAGGTGCCCGGCGCCTTCGAAACGATGCACGTCGGCGTGCGGCATCCGCTCGGTGAGATCGTCGAGGTGGCCCTCGCCGAACACGGGGTCCTTCGGTCCGCGCAGGAAGAGCGCGGGGACGTCGAGGTCGCGGAGCCCCGTCGACATCCGACGGAGCGCCGGAGTGCTCTCGTCGGTCGCGGTGGCCGGGATGTCGGCCACAAACCCGCCGATGCCGCGGCGACGGGCCACGGTGGCGTACGGGGAACGGAACGCCGCCCGCACGGCCGGGTCGAGATCGGCCAGCGCGAGGGTGGTGTCGAGGAACGCCGTGGTGCCGGTGGTGCCCGCGGCGAGCATTCCGCGCGCCGTCGCCACCCGCAGGGCGAAGGGCAGGGGGGCACCGTCGGGGTGATGCACGGCGGTGTTGAGGGCGATGACGGCCGCGAGGCGGTCGCGGTTCTCGACGGCCCAGCCGAGCGAGACGGGTCCGCCCCAGTCGTGGCCGATGGTGACGACCGGGCCGGCGAGGTCGAGCCTCGTCACGAGGGCGTCGAGGTCGGCGATGCGCTGCGCGAGCGTGCGGCGGAGCGTCGTGCGCTCCGAGAAGCCCATCTCGAGCTGGTCGACGGCGACGACGCGCCACGGGGTCGCCCCGGTCTCGGCGCGGTGGAGCGAGGCGTTCACCAGGGCGCGCCAGAGGTACGACCACGTCGGGTTGCCGTGCACCGCGACGATGGTGCCGCGGGGCTCGATGCCGCGTTCCGCGAGGGCGGGACCGGTGTCGAGCACGTGCCAGGTGCGCGTGCGCCCCGCGTCGGCGGCGGCGCCGGACACCTCGACCAGTCGAGAGAGCGACGGATCGAGCCCGGGCAGTCCGGCCGGAGGAAGCGTGGCGGCGGGGGCGGTGACCCTCACCAGGCCAGCTCCAGCATGCCGGTGTTCAGCCCGGAGCCCACCCCCATCAGCAGGACGCGATCACCCCGGCGGAGCGTGTGCTGCTCGTCGGCGAGGGTGATCGGGATGGATGCCGGACCGACGTTGCCCAGGTGGGGGTACGTGACGGGCACGCGGGTGCGGTCGAGCTTGGCGGCGCGGACGATCGCGGAGGTGTGCACGGACGAGACCTGGTGCGTGATGTACCGGTCCATCCCCGTCCACGAGAACTCGCCCTTGGCTTCTTTCCACGCCGAGACGACGAGGTCGAGTCCGCCCTTGAGCAGGGCTTTGGCGTCGGTGAACATGCCGTCGACGCTGCCGACGCAGAGGTCGTAGAACTCGGTCGCGGCGCGGGTGACGCCGCCGACCAGGCGGTGGCCCTCGGGATGGTCGCTCGCGCGTCCGAGCACGGCGGCGGCCGCGCCGGAGCCGAGGGTCAGCGACGCGAACTCCTGCATGAACGCGTCGCGATCGAGGTCTTCGCGCACGAGCCGGTTGATCGTGTTGACCTGGATCTCGTCGGCGTCCTCGCCGTTGACGATGAGCGCGTAGCGCACCTGGCCCGACTGGATCATGCCCGCGGCGAGGCTCATACCGTTGATGAAGCCGAGGCACGCGTTGGCCACGTCGAAGTTGATGGCCGAGCTGGGCAGACCGAGGCCGTGATGCAGGCGGACGGCGACCGAGGGCTCCAAGTGCTTGCGGGTGACGGAGGTGTTGATGATCAGGCCGATCTCGCTCGGATCCACGCCCGCCTCGGCCAGTGCCTGCTTGCCCGCGGCGATGGTCGCCTCGTCGGAGGACTCGCCCGCGGCCCAGTTGCGACGCTCGTTGACGCCGGCCACGCGACGGAGCAGACCGGGCTTCAACTTCAGCCGGTGCAACGCGGGAGCGAGCCGATCCTCGATGTCGTCCGACGTCGTGACCCGGCCGGGCAGAACGCTCGCCACCGATACGAGGGCCACATCGTCGAAGCGTGTCGTGGCGTTTCCTGGCAAGAGTTCTCCCGCATCCTGTGCGTAGACGGCGCAGCCGGGCGCGGAGGGGACGCGCCGACGGCTCGAAGGGTACCCCCCAGGATAAGCCGCGTCGTATGTCCTCGGCTGCATGGGGGCTGGGTGTGCTACAGGCGCCCGGCCGCCTTCAGCGCGAGGTAGCGGTCGGCGACGAGCGGCGGCAGATCGTCGGCCGACGCCGAGACGGCGTCGCCCCCGGCGCGGACCACGGCCGCCCGCACCCGGTCGGCGTCATGCCGCGCGCGCTCGATCGCGGCGGCGGCGTACACGTCGGCGGCGTCGCGGTGGGCCGGGGCGTCGCCCGGGCCGTCGGTCGCCGTCGCCACCAGCAGCCGCGATCGCGCCGCGACCGCCGGGAGCGACGCGAGGAACGCGCGTGCGGCTTCGGGGTCGTCGGCGGCCGTCAGCAGCACGACCAGCGCGGGGCGCACCGAGACACCCCGCACCTGCGCGAAGGCGGCGTCCCAGTCGGTGTCGATGAGTTGCGGGTCGACGGGCGCCATCGCCTCGACCAGCGCGGGCAGCAGCTGCGCGCCATCGGTGCGGGTGACGCGCGCGCGGGTCACGCGGTCGAACATGAGGAGGTGCACGTGGTCACCGGCGCGCGTCGCGAGCACTGACAGCAGCAGAGCGGCCTCCATCGCGGCATCCAGCCGCACGCCGTCACCCACGCGGGCGGCGGCCGTGCGTCCGGTGTCGATGACGATGACGACGTGCCGATCACGCTCGGGACGCCAGGTGCGCAGCATGGTCGTTCCGGCGCGCGCCGTCGCCCGCCAGTCGATCGAGCGCACGTCGTCGCCCCGCACGTACTCGCGCAGGCTGTCGAACTCGGTGCCCTGCCCGCGCACCTGCAGCGAGGTGTTGCCGTCGAGCTCGCGCAGGCGGGCGAGTCGCGAGGGGAGGTGTCGCCGGGAGGTGAACGGGGGCAGGACGCGCAGACGCCCGGGGGCGTCGACCACCGCCTGTCGGCCGGCGAGCCCCAGGGGACCCGCGGCGCGCACGGTGACGAAGGCGCTGCGCAACTCGCCCCGGCGCCGCGGGAGCAACGACAGCGCAGCTCCCCGTCGCTCGCCGGGCGGCACGGTGAAACGCTGCCGCTCGTCGGGCGCCCCGGCCGTCGGCTGCCACGCGTCGCGCACGACAGCGCGCAGCAGGCGGGTACCGAGGTTGCGCACCCGCAGTTCGCCGGTCACCGGCTCGTCGCGCAGCGCCCGCTCCGGCAGCGTGCGAGTGATCTCGACCCGGCGCGGGTCGGCGGCGAGGGCGATGTCGATCGCCGCGAGCACGACGCACAGAGCCACCCATCCGCCCGCGACCGCCCACGCCGGAGCCCCCGCGGTGCTGAGCAGCACGAGGGGCCCGACGCCGAGGGCGACGAGCAGGGCGAGACGGCCGGAAACGAACATCAGATGGGGACGCGCGTCTGCTGCAGGACCGACGTGAGGATCGCGTCGACCGAGACGCCCTCGATCTCGGCCTCGGGCCGCAGGCGGATGCGGTGACGCCAGACGGGCACGAGCATGGTCTGCACGTGGTCGGGCGTGATCGCCGGGTAACCGCCGAGCCAGGCCCACGCCTTCGCGGCGGCGAGCAGTCCCGTGCTGGCGCGCGGGCTCACGCCCAGCAGCACCGACGGGCTCTGACGCGTGGCGCGCGCGAGGTCGACCACGTAGCCGAGCAGGTCGTCGTCGACGGCCACGGATGCCGCGGCGCGCTGTGCCGCCAGGATCTGCGACGCGGTGACCGCCGGCGTCACCCCGGCCTCGTCGAGGTGCCGAGGGTCGAATCCTCCCGCGTGCCGGCGGAGCACGTCGACCTCGGCGTCGCGGCCCGGCAGGTCGACGACGAGCTTCAGCAGGAAGCGGTCGAGCTGGGCCTCGGGCAGGGTGTAGGTGCCCTCGTGCTCGATGGGGTTCTGCGTGGCGGCGACGAGGAACGGGTCGGGAAGCGCACGGCTCACCCCATCGGACGACACCTGACGTTCTTCCATGGCCTCGAGCAGCGCCGCCTGCGTCTTGGGGGGCGTGCGGTTGATCTCGTCGGCGAGCAGCACGTGCGTGAACACCGGACCCGCGCGGAACTCGAACTCCCCGGCCCGCGCGTCGTAGACCAGCGAACCCGTCACATCTCCGGGCATGAGATCGGGGGTGAACTGCACGCGGCGGGTGTCGAGACCGAGCGCGCGGCTGAAGGAGCGCACCAGCAGCGTCTTGGCGACGCCCGGAACGCCCTCGAGCAGCACGTGTCCCCGCGAGAGCAGGGCGATCAGCAGCCCTGTCACGGTGCCGTCCTGGCCGACGACGGCCTTGCCGACTTCGAGGCGCACCTGGTGCATGGCCTCGCGGAGGGCCGCGTGGTCGTCGGCGCTCGCGGTCGTGGTGTGGGGAGCTGCGGAGTTCTCGGGGCTGTCGGTCATCGGGTGGTCCCTTCGGTTCGGACGGCGGCGCGCACGCTCGCCTCGAGATCGCGGAGTCGGTCGGCGGCCGCGACGAGGTCACGGTCGGTACGCGGTGAGTCGTCGACGAGGATGCCGCGGACCAGGCCGCGGTCGGCGCCCAGTCGTTCGGCGACGGCATCGGAGGTGTCGACGGGGGAGGTGCGCGCCGCGAGGCCCAGCAGCCGACCGAGCCGGGCGCGGCTCGCGCGCCGCAGCTCGTCGAGCGCGTGCCCCGCGTCGGCCGAGGCGGCGTACAGCCGCGCGCGGCCCTCGGTGGTCTCGTTCGCCCGCACCGTGACGGGGAGGCGCTCGGTGACGAGCGGGCCGAACCGACGGCCCCGCCAGACGGCGGCGGTGAGCGCGGAGGCGAGCAGCAGCAGGATCGCCGGTGTCACCCAGGGGGGTGTCAGGTCGGCGAGGGTGGGGGCGGTGGTGCCCTGGTCGGCGTCGGAGGGGGAGGGCACGTACCAGACGAGAGCGTCGGTCTGTCCGAGGACACCGATCGCCAGCGCGGCGTTGCCGTCGGCCGTGAGGGTGGAGTTGGTGAGCACCGACAGACCGTCGAGGGCGGTCACCGTGCGTCCGCCCCGCTCGTCGGTCAGCAGGGCGTATTCGTCGCCGACGGGGTAGCAGCCCTGCACGCCGTCGCCGGGTACGAGCAGTTCGCCCACGCGGGCGTCTCCGGCGCCCCGGGCCGCGGGCACGTCGCACGCCGGACCCGTCGTCGCGTCGTCGGTGAAACCGCCCAGCGAGGAGCCGTTCAGGAGCACGCCGAGCGCCCGCGAGCGCGGTTCGACGAGCACGGTGTGCCGTGCCCGTTCCGCGAGGTTGCTCAGTGCGTCGTCGGAGAGCATCGGGGCGTCGCGCAGCACGAGCGTGGCGTCGCCTCCGCCGAGCGCGCGTTCGGCGGCCTGACGGTCGCGGGCGACGGTGACGCGGACGCCCTGCTGCTCGAGGATCCGGACCACCGCCCGGGTGCCGTCGGGGCCGGCTGACTCGGGGTCGAGCACCGCGCGCTGCTGGTAGCCGCCGTACACGAGGGAGCCGCCGACGAGCGCGACGAGCAGCAGGGCCACCACCAGCGCGATCCACCCCAGGGCGGCGCGTCGGCGGGGGTGTGCGGAGCGCGAGGCCGATGCGGGGCTCGCGACACCCGAGGGGGCGCTCATGAAGAGGCCGCCGCGCGGTCGGTGACGGCGCTGTCGGTGACGGCGCGGGCTCGGACGGCGGCCTCGTCGAGATCGGCGATCGCGCGATACCCGTCGGCGGTTCCGGGGCGGCGCAGATAGCGCACGTCGTCGAAGCTCGCGGCAGCGGTGTCCATCGCGGCGGCGAGTGCGGGCAGGGCGACCCCTGCGGCACGGCCGAAGGCGCGCGCCGTCGCCCCCGGCGGCGGGTCCACGAGGCCGCGCTCCGACAGACCGCGCGCGACGGCGCGGAAGCGCAGCACGATCGCGGCGTCCCATGCCCCGCGGGCGGCGGCTTCATCGGCCTCGCGTCGCAGTTCGTCGGCCGATCGCCCGTCGTCGTCGTCGAAGAGCGCGCGCGCCGCCGGCTGCGCGCGCACGAGACGGCGCGGGCGCCCCCAGATGAGCAGGGCGACGATGATGCCGACGGACAAGAGCACGGCCAGCACGATGAGGGCCGAGGGCCCCCAGTCGGCGTTGCCCGACGGCCGCAGCAGGTCGCCGATGAACGAGGCGACGGCCTGCGCTACACGGTCGATGAAGGTCGGCTCGGACGCCTGGTACGAGGGGTCTTCGAGCTCGCGCTCCGCCCACTCCCGCGCCTGGTCGGGGTCGGGGAGGAGCGGGAACACCGCGGCGGCGGCGGCGGTCGCGAGAGCGGCGGCCGTCATCGATCGGTCGGCGACCCGGGCGCAGCCCACGAGGTGGGCGCCGCGGGCGGGGCCACGTCGGGGCTCGGCGGGGCGGCCGGCGGGGGAGCCGCCGGACCCGAGACCGCGTCGTCGGCGGACCGATCGGCGGGCGTGACCGACCCCGCCGCGGGTGCGTCCCAGGCGGGAGCGGGGACCGGGGGAGCACCGTACGGCGCCGGGGCGCCGTATCCGGTGGGGGCGCCGTAGCCGGCCGGTGCGCCGTATCCAGCCGGTGCGCCGTATCCAGCCGGTGCGCCGTAGCCGGCGTACGGCGGTGCCGTGCCGACGGGCACGGGGGCGGGCCGCTCGACGACGCGACCGACGCCGACGAGGTACGGATCGGCGAGGTCGGTGGCCCCGGCATCGCGTGCCTCGACGTAGGTGTGCAGATCGTGGTCGAGTCCCTCGACCCGCATGCGGGCGTCGACGTAGACCAGCGCGGCCGAGGTCGACTGCACGACCAGCGCGATGCACTGCACGAGCAGGATGCCGAACTGGCCGATCACCTGCACCACGACCATTCCCACGACGGCCCCGATCTCGTCGGTGCCGGTGGGGGCGAGGATGCCCGGAATGATCCCCGCGATGAGGCTGAAGGGCACCGAGATGAGCTGGGCGAGCACGCTGAAGCCGAACGAGATGATCACGATCACGCCGAACGTCGACCAGAACCGCCGGCGGGTGAGCCGCCACGAGCGGGCGATCCCCGCGCGGATGCCGGCGCCTTCGAGGATGATCGCCGAGGGTACGAGGAAGAGCTTCGTTGTCAGCCACGCGTACAGCGGGATGAGCCCGAGCACGAACAGCACGCCGACGAGGATGCCGAGCCACAGCACCGAGATCACGAGCAGCGTCACGATGCCGGCGAGCACGCCGACGACCACCAGGCTGGCGAGCACCACCAGGGCGCTGTAGCCGATGAGTCGCCAGATCACCGGGCGCACGCGGGCCCAGACGGCCTTCAGGGTCGGCTTCTCGGCCACGACCGCGTGAGCGACCTCGGAGACGACGACGCCCTGCACCACCACGCTGAGCGCTCCGACCAGCAGGCTCAGCACCAGGGCGGCGGCGCCCGTGATGACGGTGGATCCGGCGAAGATCGCGCCCCAGTCGTCACCGCCGTAGGCAACGGTGTCGAGGCGCGAGAAGCTGGCGACGGCGATGGCGCCCACCGCGGCGGCCAGCACGATGTAGGCGACGGCCTGCACGACGAGCGCGAAGCCGAGCAGCACCTTCGGGTTGTGCCGTAGGGCGACGAACGAGCGGCCGAGGATCGTGCCGAAGCCGTACGGGTGCAGCGGCACTATGCCGGGTCGAGAGGCCGGGGTCCAGTTCGGATACGCGGTCACGGTGACGCCTCCTCGTTGCACGGCAGTGTCTTCATCGTGTCACACACCCCCGACACGCTCGGCCTCATCTCACCCTCGTCGACTACTCTCGGAGGAACGCGCCCTCACCCCGGGCGTTGTGCCCGTGCCGCACGGGTTCGAGACGGAAGACGTACCCCCGAATGACTTCACGGATCCTGGTGGTCGACGACGACACCGCGCTGGCCGAGATGATCGGCATCGTGCTGCGCACCGAAGGATTCGACACGGTCTTCTGCGCCGACGGCGCCCAGGCCGTCGACGCGTGGCGCACCGAGCGACCCGACCTCATCCTGCTCGACCTCATGCTGCCGGGGGTCGACGGCATCGAGATCTGCACGCGCGTGCGCGCCGAGTCCGGCGTGCCGATCATCATGCTCACCGCGCGCACCGACACCGCCGACCTGGTGAAGGGCCTCGAGTCGGGCGCCGACGACTACATCATGAAGCCGTTCAACCCGAAGGAGCTGGTGGCTCGCATCCGCACGCGTCTGCGGCCGTCCCAGGCTCCCGTCGACGAGACGCTGCGCATCGGCGACCTCGTCGTCGACGTCGCCGCGCACGAGGTGCGCCGTGGCGACAGCCCGATCGCGCTGACGCCGCTCGAATTCGAACTGCTCGTCGCCCTGGCCGAGAAGCCGCAGCAGGTGTTCTCGCGCGAGATGCTGCTCGAGCAGGTGTGGGGCTACCACTACAAGGCCGACACCCGTCTGGTGAACGTGCACGTGCAGCGCCTGCGCGCCAAGATCGAGGCCGACCCCGACAACCCGCGGATCGTCACCACCGTGCGCGGCGTGGGCTACCGCGCCGGCGCGGTGGCCTGAGCGCGCGATGACGGGCGCGGTGCGGACGCTCCCGCCGCGGGTCAGCAGCTGGCGCGATTGGCGGGCGGTCCGCGATCGGCTGGCGACGCTGTGGCGACGCTCCCTGCGCTTCCGCACGATCCTCATCACGGTCACCCTCACCGCCGTGACCATCCTCGTCACGTGCGTGGCGATGGCCCTCGTCATCCAGAACGAGCTGTTCACCGCCCGCAAGGACCAGGTGCTCCTCGAGGCCCAGCGCGCGACCGCGTCGGCGCAGGCCACGCTCGACGCGGCCGTCGACTCGACCGATCCGGCCGCGGCGCAGACGCTCATGAACGGCATCGCGACGCGGCTGTCGCAGCAGTCCTCGAGCGATCTGATCGCGCTGTACCGCATCGGTCCGCCCTCGCCCCTGGCGCCGCAGCCGTTCATCTCGCCCGCGTTCGAGTCGGGCCTCGTCTCCGACGCGCTGCGCAAACAGGTGCAGTCGAGTCCCGATCTGCAGTGGTGGCAGTCGGTGGCGTTGCCCTCCGACGGGGGCCGTGACGTTCCCGGCATCCTGGTCGGTCATCAATTGCGCTTCCCGGCCGAAGACGGGGTCGATTCCTACGAGCTGTACATGGGGTACGACCTCATCAGCGCCTCGCAGACCCTCGCGTTCGTCCAGGTGCTGCTGTGGGTGGTGGGTCTGATCCTGGTGGTGCTCATCGGTTCGATCGCGTGGTTCGTGCTGCGCTCGATCACCACGCCCATCGCGGATGCCGCCGAGACCAGCGCGAAGCTCGCGGCGGGCGATCTGGGCGTGCGTCTTCCCGTGCGCGGCGAAGACGAGCTGGCGACGCTCAACCGGTCGTTCAACGCCATGGCCGACAGCATCGAGTCGCAGATCAAGGAGCTGGCCGACCTCTCGCTCGTGCAGCAGCGCTTCGTGTCCGACGTCTCGCACGAGCTGCGCACGCCGCTGACGACGATCCGCCTCGCCGCCGACATCATCAACGACCAGCGCGAGGAGTTCGATCCGGTCACGGGACGCGCGGCCGAGCTGCTGCACGCGCAGGTGCAGCGCTTCGAGGTGCTGCTCACCGACCTGCTCGAGATCAGCCGGTACGACGCCGGCTCCGTGCAGCTCGAGCTCGAGGCGACGAGCCTCGCCCACCTCGCCGAAGACGTGATCCTCTCGATGGAGCAGCTCGCCGAAGGGCACGGCTCCGACGTGCGCCTGGTCGCACCCGGCGGGTACACCCCCGTCGACATGGACGCCCGCCGCGTGCGGCGCGTGGTGCGCAACCTGCTCGGCAACGCGATCGAGCACGGCGAGGGGCGGCCGATCGTCGTCTCGGTCGACAGCAACCGCGACGCCGTGGCACTCGGCGTGCGTGACTTCGGTCTGGGCATGAAGGCCGACGACGTCGAGCGCGTGTTCGACCGGTTCTGGCGGGCCGACCCGTCGCGGGTGCGCACGATCGGCGGCACGGGTCTGGGCCTGTCGATCGCCCTGGGCGACGCGCGGCTGCACGGCGGCACCCTGGCGGTGTGGTCGGAACCGGGCCGCGGATCCAACTTCGTGCTCACCCTGCCCCGAGATGGACGACCCGTGGGCGCCTCGCCCCTGCCTCTCGTCCCCGACGACGAGCAGGGCGGCGCCCTCGAGGCGCTGGGGCTCACCCAGCCCATCTCGCTCAACCGCTCGACCTTCGGGAGGATGCCGTGAGACGCGCCCTGGCCCTCGTCAGCCTCGCTCTCGTACTCGCCCTGACGGCGTGCACCGGATTGCCGACCACCGGGTACGTCAACCCCGGCCGCGGCCCGCAGAGCGACGACGCGCAGGCGTTCGCGTTCGTGCCCGACGGTCCGCAGGATGACGCGTCGCCGGCCGAGATCGTCGAGGGATTCCTGCGCGCCGGCTCGGGGCCGGCCGACGACTGGGCGACCGCGAAGCTGTTCCTCTCGCCCGGTGCCACCTGGGACCCCCGCGCCCGCGTGACGATCGACACGCTCGCCGCGCGCCGCGCCGCACCCTCCGCCGACGGCACGGTGGTGACGGTGTCGCTGTCGACGGTGGCGGGGGTGGATGCCGACGGCGCCTACGCCCCGGCCGCCACGGGCAGCGCCCAGACCCTGTCCTTCGCCCTCGCGCAGGTCGACGGCCAGTGGCGGATCACCTCCGCCCCCGACGGGGTCGTGCTGTACGAGGAAGTGTTCCCGACGGTCTACCAGTCGGCATCCATCGCGTACTTCGACCCGACGTGGAGCTTCATCGTCCCGGACGTGCGATGGTTCCCCCGTGCGCTGGTGGCCAGCCGCGTCGCGACGGCCCTGGTCGACGGTCAGCCGAGCTCGTGGCTGTCGGGCGCCGTGCGCAACGCCTTCCCCGAAGAGCTGTCGCTCGTGGGGCGCTCGGTGACGCTGTCGTCGGGGGGAGTCGCCCAGGTACAACTGCCGCGGGCGGCTCTGAGCCTGGACCGCACGACCCTCGACCGCATGCAGACCCAACTGGCGCGCAGCCTCTCGTCGGCCGGCATCAGCGAGGTGCAGATGACGGTGGAGGGCACCCCGGTCACCGCCTCCGAGGTCGCCGTGCGCGTGACGCGCATCGATCCCTCGCCGGCGGTGCTCACCTCGCTCGGCGTGTTCGGCGCCCTGTCGGGCGACCAGGTCGAGTCGATCCCGGGTCTGTCCGACGCGATCGAGTCCCTGGCGCCGACGATGGTGGAACTCGAAGCCGACCGCAGCCTGGCGGCGGTGCGCACGCAGCAGGGAACGGTGGCGAGTGCGCTCGCCGACGGTCGGACGTTCCTGCTCGACGACCGCCCGGGCCTCATCGCCCCCACGATCGACGCCGAGGGAGCGATCTGGAGCGTGCCGAGTGCGGCCCCCGCGCAGCTGCACGTCATCACGCCCGAAGGGGTTCCCCGCGACGTCGGCAATGCGTGGCCCGATGCCTCCGAGATCACCGCGATGCAGATCTCCCGTGATGGTACGAGGGTGGCGGCCATCGTCACCGTGTCGGGTGCGCGCGAGGTGTGGGTCGCCGGCATCCTGCGCTCGGCGGGCGAGATCGACCTCGGTCCGCCGCACGTGCTGTCGTTCTCGCAGCAGGGGGCGTTCGACCTCGCGTGGCTCGACGACACCACCATCGGCGTCCTCTCGTCGGTCGACGGTGTCAGCCGCTTGAGCGAGCTCAGCGTGGGCGGTCGCGGCACCGAGGCGCAGGCGCCCGAGGGGGCGCGCACGCTCGCCGCGGGGAGCACGAGCGTCCGCGTGCTCGACGATCAGGGGCGCCTCTACAGTCGGCGCGGAAGCTCGTGGACCCTGGTGGCCTCCAACATCCGGGTGCTGGCGGCGCAGCAGGGCACCACGTCCTGAGCGGGCGCGGCTTCTCCCCAGCGCGGTCGGCGTGACATCCGTCCACGGTTCGGGCCTCTCGCCCCGCGCCCGTGCGGGGCGTCCGCCACGATGGCCGCATGTCTCGTCCTGCGCTCACCGACACGATCTCGTCGGCCCTCCGCGATGCCCTGACCTTCTGGCTTCCGCTGGCGTGCGCCGGCTGCGGCGCGGTCGATGAGTCCCTGTGCTCCGGATGCCGCCGGGCTCTGGCCGCCGTCCCCGTCCCGCGCGAGGTGGGGCCGGGGGTGCCCGTGCTGTGCGCGCTCGAGTTCTCGGGGGTGCCGGCGCGGGTCCTGCGCGCCCTCAAAGAAGACGGTCGCACCTCCCTCGCCCGGGATCTCGCCCCGGCTCTCGCCGATGTCTTGCGTGCGGCCGTTGTCTCCGGTGCCCTCGTCGTCCCGGTGCCCTCGTCGGCTGCGGCCTTCCGACGCCGCGGCTATCGACCGGTCGAGCTGCTGGTGCGTCGGGCGGGGTGGCATCCGGAGCGCGTGCTGCGGGTGCGGCGCGCGCCGGCCGATCAGCGCGGCCTCGATCGCATCGCCCGACAGCAGAACGTCGGGGGAGCCTTCGCCGCGCGGTCCGTCGTCGGGCGCAGGGTGGTCGTCGTCGACGACGTGGTGACGACCGGGGCCACGCTCATCGAGGCGACGCGGGCCCTCCGAGCGGCGGGAGCCGCCGAGGTGAGGGCCGTCGCGCTCGCGTACACGCCGCGTCGCAGCGCATCAGAAGGTGAATCGCAGGTGATTGCTACGTGACAGGGCGGTGGCGTCGGACTAGCGTGGGGATGACTGAAGGCGACGGATGTTCCGCCCTTAGACCGGGCGGAACCCGGAACAAGGAGGTCACTGATGGACACCAACATCGTCGGAGTGGGAGTCGGTATCACCGATCGTTTCCGCACCGTGGTTGAAGAGAAGGTCAGTCGCATCGAGCACCTGGCGCCCCGCGCTCAGACTCTCGAAGTCAAGGTCACCCATCGCTCGTACCGCAACGGGCGCATGGAAGACGACACCGTGGAGCTGACCCTCGACGGCAAGGGCCCGGTGGCCCGAGCCGAGGCCACCGATGCCGATAAGTTCGCCGCTCTCGACCTCGCGGTCGACAAGATCTCCGAGCAGGTGCGGCGCGCGAAAGACAAGCGCGTCGACGCCCGAAACCACCCCCGCGGGGCACGCTTCGAGAAAGGCACCGGCGAACTGGCGGGCATCGACGTCGAGCCCGCTTCCGTCGAGGTGCTGCGCGCCGTCGCCACCGGTGAGGTGCCGGTCCAGGATTCCGATGTCGACGAGGCGGAGTACTCGCCCGTCGTCATCCGCCAGAAGGAGTTCGGCGCCGAGTGGATGACGGTCGAGGACGCCGTAGACCGCATGGAGCTCGTCGGCCACGACTTCTTCCTCTTCATCGACGCCCGCACCGACCACCCCAGCGTCGTCTACCGCCGCAAGGGCTGGGACTACGGCGTGATCGCGCTCGCCGCGCAGGCCTCACCGGCGGAGCAGATCGCGTCCTGACGCACCTGCCGCATGACGGAGCCCCTGTCCGGGTGGACAGGGGCTCCGTCATGCGGGGCCCGCGGGTTCGCGCAGCCGCACCCCGTAGCGCGGCAGCTGCGTCATCCGCCGTACGAAGCGGATCCGGCCGTGCTCAGCCGTCGAAGATGTCGCCGAGCAGCGAGCCGATGACGAGACCGCCCAGCATGCCGCCGACCATGTTGCCGCCGCCCATTCCGCCGCCGCCGCGGCCGTAACCGCCGCCGCGCCCGCTGCCGTCCCATTCGTTGGGTCGGGACTGCTCGATGTCGCGCTGGGCGATCTGCAGGGATTCCGAGGCGAGCGATCCGGCCCGGCGAGCGGTGGCCAGTACCGTCTCGCGATCGTCTTCGGCGACGGGCCCCAGGGGGAGTCCGGCGCGCAACCGCTCGGCCTCGACGAAGCGCGTCCGCGCGTCGGCTCCGATCCACCCGCGGTGGCCGGTGATCAGGCCGCGGGCGACGGCGAGCTGACGGTCGGCGTCGTCGATCGCGTGCTCGACCTGTTCCTGAGAGGGGACGGGACGTGAGGCGCGCTCGCGCGCGTGGTCGAGAGCGGCGTTGGCCTGCCGCAGGGACGACAGTGCCGCGAACGGGTCGGTGCGGGCTCCGGATGCCGGCAGTGCCGCCAGAGCACGCTCCAGGTCGGCCATGGCCTGCGTGACGGCGGGGGTCTGGGCGCCGCGACGGGCTTCGGCGAGATCGCCGCGCGAGTCCTCGACGACGGCGGCGAGGGTGGACTCCGCGCGGAGCGCTTCGATCTCGAACATGTCGACCGCGTCGAGCAGGGACTCCGCGCGCCGTGCCGATTCGGTGGCGGCTTCGAGGGCGACCGAGGCCTGCTCGCGCTGCCCGGCCTCGCGGCGACGCTCCGAGACGGCGGCGGTGTGCACGGCGAAGTCGAGCAGCTGCTCGATCTCTTCGGGATTCCCGCCGATCTGCTGCAGGGCGGAGTCGCTGTAACGGCGCGACAGCCGCTCGACGACCTCGCGGGCGTTCGGGACGCGCTCGGCGAGGCGGTCGCGGTCGGCGCGTACGCGAGCGATCGTCTCGGGTGCGCGGCGCACGGCGTCGATCTTGGGCTGGAGCACCTGCGTGCGCTCCTCGAGCAGGTCTTCGGCCCACTGCGACAGCTGGATGATGCGCGCGTTGCGCGTGCGCAGCTCGTCTTTGGTGTCGGGGATCTCGTCGTGGTTCAGCTGGTGCAGCCGGAACGCCTCGGCGAGGTGCGTGCGCACCGACTCGAGGGCGGCCGCGAGATCTTCGGTGGCCTTGTCGCCGAGCTCGGCGCGGGCGAAGTCCAGCTCGTCGGAGGTGAGGCGCACGCGCTCATCGGCGGCGACGATCGCGAGCTCCGCCCGGCGGGCGAGATCGGCGTCCGCCGCGTCTTGCTCTTCGCGCTTCCTCTTGCCCCAGAAACCGGCCATGGGTCGATCCTAGGCCGCGGGGTAGGGGCCGTCGCCGAGTGTTCGCTTTGGGCGCGAGTGCCGACTTTCGGATTGCGGCCGCCTCGCAGGTCACGAACGGGTAACACGGATAACATGGGCGATGTATGCCTGTTCGCAGGCCGGTGCCCACGCGGGCGCCGCACCCGACAGATGGAGATGCTTCGTGGCCAATCCGCTCGAGAAACTGCTGCGCGCCGGTGAGGGGCGCATCCTCCGCCGTCTGCAGGGCGTGGTCAAAGCGACCGGCGCGCTCGAGGAGGACTACGAGCAGCTCACCGACGACGAGCTGCGCAACGAGACCGTCGAGCTGCGCGCCCGCTACAAGGCCGGCGAGACGCTCGATCAGCTCATGCCCGAGGCCTTCGCCGCCGTGCGCGAGGCGGCCAAGCGCACCCTGGGTCAGCGTCCCTACGACGTGCAGGTCATGGGCGGCGCAGCCCTTCACCTGGGCAACATCGCCGAGATGAAGACCGGTGAGGGCAAGACGCTGACGGCGGCCCTCCCCGCCTACCTCAACGCCATCGCCGGTGAGGGTGTGCACGTCATCACCGTCAACGACTTCCTCGCGAGCTACCAGTCGGAGCTCATGGGCCGCGTCTACCGTGCTCTCGGCATGACGACCGGAACCGTCGTGGCCGGACAGACCCCCGAGGTGCGTCGGGAGCAGTACGAGGCCGACATCAGCTACGGAACGAACAACGAGTTCGGCTTCGATTACCTGCGCGACAACATGGCGTGGCGCAAAGAAGACCTCGTGCAGCGCGGACACTTCTACGCGATCGTCGACGAGGTCGACTCGATCCTCATCGACGAGGCGCGTACCCCGCTGATCATCTCGGGTCCGGCATCCGGCGAGGCCAACCGCTGGTTCGCCGAGTTCGCGAAGCTCGCCCGCACCCTCGAGGCCGGCGTCGACTACGAGGTCGACGAGAAGAAGCGCACGATCGGCGTGCTCGAGCCCGGTATCGAGAAGGTCGAGGACTACCTCGGCATCGACAACCTGTACGAGTCGGCGAACACGCCCCTGATCTCGTTCCTCAACAACTCCATCAAGGCGATGGCGCTGTTCAAGCGCGACACCGACTACGTCGTCATGAACGACGAGGTGATGATCGTCGACGAGCACACCGGTCGCATCCTCGTCGGGCGCCGCTACAACGAGGGCATCCATCAGGCGATCGAGGCCAAAGAGGCCGTGCCCGTCAAGGCCGAGAACCAGACGCTCGCCACCGTCACGCTGCAGAACTACTTCCGCCTGTACGACAAGCTCGCGGGCATGACCGGTACCGCCGAGACCGAGGCCGCCGAGTTCATGTCGACCTACAAACTCGGTGTCGTGCCCATCCCCACGAACCGTCCGATGGTGCGCAAGGACCAGTCCGACCTCGTCTACAAGAACGAGACGGCGAAGTTCGCGCAGGTCGTCGAAGACATCGTCGAGCGCCACGAGAAGGGCCAGCCGGTCCTCGTCGGCACCACCAGCGTCGAGAAGAGCGAATACCTTTCGCGCCTGCTGGCGAAGAAGGGCGTGCGCCACGAGGTGCTCAACGCCAAGAACCACGCGCGAGAGGCCGAGATCGTCGCCCGCGCCGGTCGCCTGGGGGCCGTGACGGTCGCCACCAACATGGCCGGCCGTGGAACCGACATCATGCTCGGCGGCAACGCCGAGTTCCTCGCCGTGCAAGAGATGAAGGCGAAGAACCTCGACCCGGTCGAGACGCCGGAGGCCTACGAGTCGGAGTGGGACTCGGTCTACAAGGGCACGCGCGACACCGTCGCCGAAGAGGCCGCCAAGGTGGTCGAGGCCGGCGGGCTCTACGTGCTGGGCACCGAGCGTCACGAGTCGCGCCGCATCGACAACCAGCTGCGCGGTCGTTCGGGTCGACAGGGCGACCCCGGCGAGAGCCGCTTCTACCTGTCGCTGACCGACGACCTCATGCGGCTGTTCCAGTCGGGTGCGGCCGAGGCGATCCTCGCGCGCACCAACTTCCCCGACGACGTCGCCATCGAGTCGGGGCTGGTGTCGCGCGCGATCAAGAGCGCGCAGTCGCAGGTCGAGGCCCGCAACGCCGAGATGCGCAAGAACGTCCTCAAGTACGACGACGTGCTCAACCGTCAGCGCGAGGCCATCTACGCCGACCGTCGTCACATGCTCCAGGGCGACGACATCGCCGACCGCGTGCAGCACTTCATCGAAGACGCCATCACCGCGGTGATCGACGACCACACCGGCTCGGGGCACACCGAGTCGTGGGACTTCGACGCCCTGTGGACCGAGCTGAAGACCATGTACCCGGTGAGCGTGTCGATCGACGAGGTCGTGGCCGAGGCCGGTGGGAACAAGGGGCGCATCACCCCCGAGGGCCTCAAGCGCGAGATCATCTCCGACGCCCGCATCGCTTACGAGAATCGCGAGAAGAGCCTCGGCGAGCAGGCGATCCGTGAGCTCGAACGCCGTGTCGTGCTGCAGGTGCTCGACCGCCGCTGGCGCGAGCACCTCTACGAGATGGACTACCTCAAAGACGGCATCGGCCTGCGTGCCATGGCTCAGCGCGACCCGCTGATCGAGTACCAGCGCGAGGGCTACCAGATGTTCCAGTCGATGATGGGGCAGATCAAGGAGGAGTCGGTCGGATACCTCTACAACCTCGAAGTCGAGGTGAAGAAGGTCGAGGGCGACAACGCCGAGGTCGAGGCCAAGGGCCTCACCGTCAGCCCCGTCGAGACGCAGCGCCTCGAGTACTCCGCCGCGAACGACGCGGGCGAGGTCGAGGTGCGCAACGATCGCGGACAGGTGCAGCAGGCAGCCACCAACCGCCTGCGTCAGTCCGGACAGGCCGCCGCTCCGGCGACCGAGGCGGCTCCGGCCGCGGCCCGCGGGGCGTTCGGGCAGCGGACCGACGGCGAGGAGCCGGCATCCGGGAACCGTGCCGACCGCCGCGCCGCCGGAAAGAAGAAGTAAGAACGACCCCGGATGCCGCGCCCCCACGTGGGGGCGCGGCATCCGTCGTTTCACCAGGGAGGTGCAGGAGCGGTCCACCGGGTGTCGATTGGCTGGATACCGGCGGGGATATCCTGAACCGATGAGCCCGCTACGCCCCCTCGACCAGTCCTCGAAGCTGAAGGATGTCCTCTACGAGATCCGCGGCGAGGCCCTCGTCGAGGCCGACCGGCTCGAGGCCGAGGGGCACTCGATCCTGAAGCTCAACACGGGCAACCCCGCCACGTTCGGTTTCGAGGCTCCGCATCAGATCGTGCGCGACATGATCCAGTCGATCCCCAACGCGCACGGCTACAGCGACAGCCGCGGCATCCTGTCGGCGCGGCGCGCGGTGGTCTCGCGATACGAGGAGGAGCCCGGGTTCCCCCACCTCGACCCCGACCACGTGTACCTCGGCAACGGGGTGTCCGAACTCATCACCATGACGATGCAGGCGTTGCTCGACGAGGGTGACGAGGTGCTCATCCCCGCGCCCGACTATCCGCTGTGGACGGCGATGACGAGCCTGGGCGGCGGCACGCCGGTGCACTACCTGTGCGACGAGCAGCGCGAATGGCAGCCCGACCTCGACGACATCCGCGCGAAGGTGACCCCCCGCACCAAGGCGATCGTCATCATCAACCCCAACAACCCCACGGGCGCGGTCTACTCGCGCGAGGTGCTCGAGGGGATCGCCGACATCGCCCGGGAGCACTCGCTGCTGCTCCTGGCCGACGAGATCTACGACCGCATCCTGTTCGACGATGCGGTGCACATCCCCATGGCCACGGTCGCGCCCGACCTGCTGTGCCTGACCTTCAACGGCCTGTCGAAGACCTACCGCGTCGCGGGCTACCGCTCGGGGTGGTTGGCGATCACCGGGCCCATGGATCACGCGCAGGGCTTCCTGCAGGGCATCAACCTGCTGGCATCCACGCGTCTGTGCCCCAACGTGCCGGCGCAGTTCGCGGTGCAGGCGGCGCTGTCGGGCGTGCAGTCCATCGACGCGCTCATCGCCCCGAGCGGTCGTCTGCACGAGCAGAGGGATGCCGCCTGGCAGGGACTCGAAGCGATCCCGGGTGTCTCGTGCGTGCTGCCCCGCGGGGCGCTCTACGCCTTTCCGCGGTTCGACCCCGAGGTGTACGAGATCCCCGACGACGGCAAGTTCGTGCACGACTTCCTCATCGCCGAGCACGTGCTGCTGGTGCAGGGGTCGGGCTTCAACTGGCCGGCCACCGACCACGTGCGCATCGTCACGCTGCCGGAGGCCCGTGTGATCTCGGATGCGATCGAGCGGTTGGGGAACTTCTTGTCGTCCTGGCGGCCGTGATCGAGGTCGGGCGCGGAAGTTTCCTGCACGTTTCTACGTAGATTCTGGTCTCGGCCTTCGCCGTCGACTACTCCGTGATCATTCTCGTCACGAGTGCGATCATGACGTCTTTTTCCTTCGGGTCGCTCATTGCAACGAGTAGGGCGGTCGCCGCCAGAGCATTGTTTGATATCCGCCTTATGCCGCCCGCTTTGTTCAGGATGCCGTTCCTGGCGAGGAAGGTGACGAACAGGGCAGCGGCGGTGCGTTTGTTGCCGTCCACGAGCGGATGATCTTTCACGACGAGGTAGAGCAAATTGGCTGCCTTTTCCTCGACGGTCGGGTAGAGGTCGTGGCCGTCGAAGCTCTGGTAGAGCGTTGCGATGATTCCGGTGAGTCTGTCGCCGCGTTCTCGTCCGAGTAGCGTGTCGGCGGGGAACTCCTTGCGGAGTTGCGTGACTACGTGGTGTGCGTCATCGAGGGTCAGTTCCCACGCGGGCATGACGGACGATTGGGCGTCAATCTTTCCGTCGTCGTAGTCGCGGAGGAGTGTGAGTCCGGGGAGATAGCTCTGGAGGACGTCAGCGACTCCGGACAGGAGTTCATCCGTTGAGCGGTGCAGGATGTGGACGATCGCGTCGAGTTGTTCGAGGCGCTGCTCGTTGACGACGTATCCGCGAACCAGGTATTCGCGTAACTGTCGGGTGGCCCAGATCCGGAACTGTGTGGCCGTGGCGCTCTTCACGCGGTAGCCGACGGAGAGGATGGCGTCGAGATTGTAGAAGGGAAGCTCGCGCGCTACACGGCGTGGGCCCTCAACGCGAACCTGTCGGAATTTCCGACAGGTTGCCGCCTCGTCGAGTTCACCCTCGTCGTAGACGTGCTGGATGTGTTCGACGACGTTCGTACGTGACGTCTGTAAAAGTTCCGCGATCTGCTGCTGGCTCAACCAGACGGTCTCCGCGTCGAATCGGACGTGGAGGGTCGGAGCACCATCCTCACGGTGGTACAAGATCACTTCGCCGGACGGCTGCGCGTCCGTCATGCGGTGTGCTCGCGACCTTGCATGTCATCATCTCGGCCTGGGATCTCCCCGATGCGTCGAGAGTGCAGCGTATGGTTCCGACGCCGGGATGACGGTGCCCACGGCGGAAGAGTGATGGGCGTGAACGTTGCGCCCATGTCGGGGCACCTCTGGGGAACATCGACCGTCGTCACAGAAGCGCCAACGCCGTCACACGCCATCGCCCGTCGAGGCCCTCGAGACGCAGGGCGATGGCGCGCGTGCGAGCGCGGGCGGCCGCGGTGACGGTGGCCTCGACGACCCCGTCGGCGGGCTGCGAGAGATGGACATTGCGGATCTCGTGCACATCGCGCAGGGCGGCCACGCGCCGCGCGCTGCGGGCACGTGCCGCGAGGTTCGCCCGCACTGATAGGGACCGGTAGACCTCCTCCGACAGCCAGCGCGCGAGTTGTTCCACCTCGCGGACACCGGCCAGCACCTCGAGCACGCCCCGCACGATGTTGCGGATGAACGTCTCGGGCGGGGGAAGGGCGTCCGCCGACGTCTTCTGCGGGCTGAAGAAGTCGTCGTGGCGGGCGGCGGTGCCCCCGGTCGCGGTCGAGCGTGTGAGCGGCAGCGTCATGCTTCCCTCCGTCGTCATGAATGGCGCCAACGAGCGGGGGGGATGAGGCCGAGAGTAAGCCAGCGGGAGAACACCCGCCGGGTCATTCGTCGACTCTGTGGACGAAACGCGGGAAGGGTGAGGTGGGGAGGGGGAGTGGATCCGGAGCGGGTTCAGTCGTCGTGGCGGATGTCTCCGCGTCCCCACAGTTCGGGGAAACTCGCCGCCTGCGACTGCCGCCAAAGAGCCGCCCGGCGAGCCGTCTCGCTCCGTTCGTCGAGGTAGGCGTCGACGCTGTCGAGGTCGATCCGCCATCGTGGCGGTTCCCCGATCTCGACGCCGCGCAGCTGCCCCTCGCGGGCGAGCGCGATGACGTCGGCGACACCTAAGCCCAGCGTCCGAGCGACCTGGTCTGCCGGGACGAATCGCTCGCGGGGTGAGGACGCGTCCGTCATCCGGTCAGTATGTCCCCATTTCGGTGGGCACACGAGAATCACCCGTGAGACGCGAACGAGAGGTGCGGCGTAACCCGCGCAGCGATGTGCGGGCGTTTCCGCTCGTCGGTGATGGTCTGTCGCTTCGCCCGCCCCAAGGAGGCGACCTGGCCAAGTTCACCTTCTAGTTCACCCACGCCCGGGGTTCCCGCGCGGGCGCGGTGAAGACCCCGCGAGTCCCGCCGGACGAGCCCTCTAGTCTGGAGGGGTGTCGACACTCAGTGAACTCGTCTACGCCCAGGGCCGCTCGAGCGAAGCCGATGTGGAGTGGCTGCACCGCCTCGCCGGCGATGGACAGTTGCTCGCCGACCTGGCCTTCGCCGACATCGTGATCTGGGTACCCACCCCCGACGACTCGTTCGTCGCCGTCGCGCACACGCGTCCCGGGGGAGCGGCGACGCTGTTCTACCGCGACATCGTCGGTGATCGCGTACGTCCGCAGTGGCGCACGCAGGTGCGGGAGGCGTTCCAGAGCGGCCGCATCGTGGATTCGGCATCGCCCGACTGGTTCGAAGAGACGCCCACCCGCGTCCGCGCCGTGCCGATCGTGCGCGAGCTCTCGCGCGAGGGTCACGCCGTGACCACCGTCGGCGTGCTGACGCGCCACACCAACCTGGGCGAGACGCGCACCCCCTCCCGCCAGCAGATCACCTTCAACGACTGCGCCGACGACCTCTTCGGAATGATCTCGTCCGCCGAGTTCCCCGACCTGACCGCCCCTACCGCTCCGCGGCGTGGAGCGCCCCGCGCCTCGGACGGCCTCATCCGCCTCGACGTCGACGGCATCACGACCTTCGCGAGCCCCAACGCGCTGTCGGCGTTCAACCGCATGGGCTTCGACGACGAGCTCGAGGGCGAGTCCCTCGCCGAGGTGACCGCGCGCATCCTCCCCGCCAAGCGCCAAGACGTCGACGAGTCGCTCCCCGTCGTCGTGAGCGGCCGGGCTCCGTGGCGGGCCGACATGGAAGCTCGCGGCGTGCAGGTGTCGCTGCGGACCATTCCGCTGCGCGACCGCGGCACGCGCATCGGCGCGATCGTGCTCAGCCGCGACGTCACCGAGATCCGCCACCAGGAGCAGGAGCTCATCACCAAGGACGCCACGATCCGCGAGATCCACCATCGCGTCAAGAACAACCTGCAGACGGTCGCCTCGCTTCTTCGCATCCAGGCTCGTCGAACCCACTCCGACGAGGCCCGGGACGCCCTCAGCCAGGCGATGCGTCGCGTCTCGGCGATCGCCGTCGTGCACGACACGCTCTCGGAGGGGCTGGCGCAGAACGTCGACTTCGACGACGTCTTCGCGCGGGTGCTGAAGCTCGTGGCCGAGGTCGCGGCGGCGCCCAACACCCGCGCGCGCACCCGCAGCACCGGCAAGTTCGGCACGCTGCCGAGCCAGTTCGCCACGCCGCTTGCCCTCGCTCTCACCGAACTCGTGACCAACGCCGTCGAGCACGGGCTCGCGGGGCAGGAGGGCGACGTCGAGATCGCCGCCGAGCGCGGCGACGAGATGCTCGAGGTGAAGGTCCGCGACACCGGAGTGGGCCTTCCCGAGGGTCAGGTGGGTCGCGGCCTCGGCACGCAGATCGTGCGCACCCTCATCCAGGGAGAGCTCGGCGGCACGATCGACTGGCACACGCTCATGGGCAGCGGCACCGAGGTGACCATCGAGATCCCGCTGCGCTACATCGGTGGTTCGTCGGTCTGAGCTCTAGCCGAGGGCGCGCGGGTCGGACCGAAACGCCGAGAAGGCCCACCCCAGAGGGATGGGCCTTCTCGGTGACGACGTCAGGAGGCGCGGCGGGCGCGCGCGGCGCGGCGCTTGAGGGCGCGACGCTCGTCTTCGCTGAGGCCACCCCACACGCCCGAGTCCTGACCGGACTCGAGGGCGTACTGCAGGCAGACCTCGGTGACGGTGCAGCGCGCGCAGACCGACTTGGCCTTCTCGATCTGGTCGACCGCGGGGCCGGTGTTGCCGACCGGGAAGAACAATTCGGGGTCGACGGTCAGGCAGGCTGCTTTGTCGCGCCAATCCATAGGGGTGCTCCTTGTAACAGAAAAATGATCGATTCGGCACCGAGATTCGGGTCCGGTACCCTGGTGGGAACGCGAGCGATTGCTCGCCCCACTTCGCTGTGGGAGCACACGGCTTGTTCCATGCTCCCATAGCGTTTCCGCCTGATCAAGAGGTAACCGGTAGGTTTCCGGAACGTAACGGCGCCGCTGCGCCGTCGGGAGGGCCTGTTCGATGCCTGTTCGTCTCACGGCCGCCGCTCTTCTGGCTCTCGAGGCCGTCGGCATCCTGGCCCTCGCCGGCTGGCAGATCGTGGCGTTGCTCGGGGGTGACACCGACTCGATCGTCAGCTCCCTCGCGCTCATCGTGCTCACCGTCATCGGCGCGGCCATCGTCGGCGCCTTCGCCGTCGCCACCGCGCGCGACGTGTCGGCCGGGCGCTCGGGCGGAATCGTCACCCAGCTGCTGATCCTGTCGGTCGCGATCGGTGCGATCACGGGGGAGTGGGCGGCGCCGGGCATCGCCCTGCTCATCGCGGTCCCCGGGGTCATCGGCCTGGTGCTGCTGGTGCTCGCGGTGCGGGCCTCTGCGCCGCGCCGGCGCGACGACGAGTCCTGAGCGCTCCGCCCGGCACCCACGCGAAGACCCCGCCGCCGCCGGAGCGGGACGGGGTCGTGGCAGCGCGGGTCAGGCGGCGGCGAGACCGAGGGTCTTGCGCAGACGCGCGACGTGGCCGGTGGCCTTGACGTTGTAGAGCGCCTCGGCGATGGTGCCCTCTTCGTCGATCACGAAGGTCGAGCGCAGCACACCGGTGACGGTCTTGCCGTAGTTCTGCTTCTCGCCCCACGCGCCGTAGGCCTCGTGCACCGTGTGGTCGGCGTCGCTCAGCAGCGGGAAGGTCAGCCCGTCGCTGTCGCGGAACGCCCGCAGCTTCTCGGGCAGGTCGCGCGAGAGGCCGAGCACGGTGTATCCGGCGCCCTGAAGCGATGCGAGGCTGTCGCGGAAATCGCAGGCCTGCGTCGTGCAGCCGGGAGTCTGGGCCGCGGGGTAGAAGTACAGGATCACGCGGCGGCCACGGAAGTCGCTCAGCGAGACGGGGTGCTCGTCTTGATCGAGCAGGGTGAAATCGGGCGCAGTGTCGCCCTTCGCGAGGTTCGTCACCCCTCCAGCCTAGAACGCTCGATGGCCTGAAACGTGGTCAGCAGGCGATGCAGGGAGTCGAGGCGCGCCGCAGCCCCGGGACCCAGGCGACCGGATGCCACGGCTTCGGCGATCGCGCAGTCGGGCGCATCGGGAAGATGCGTGCAGCCGCGCGGGCACTCCTCGGCGGCTTCGGCGAGGTCGGTGAAGGCCCCCAGCACGTGCGCGGGGTTGACGTGGCCGAGGCCGAAGGAGCGGACGCCCGGGGTGTCGATGACCCACCCCGACCCCGCGGGACCGCGATAGCGCAGCGACACCGCCGACGACGAGGTGTGCCGCCCGCGTCCGGTGACCACGTTGACGTGACCGATGGCTCGCTCCGAACCTGTCAGCGCGTTGACGAGGGTGGACTTGCCGACGCCGGAGTGTCCGACGAAGACGGTGGAGTGCCCCGCGATGGCTTCGCCGATGGCGTCGAGGGGCATCGCCCCCTGCGCGCTCGTGAACACGCGCAGGTCGATGCCGTCGAAGTGCGACAGGAACTCGGTGGGGTCGGCGAGGTCGGTTTTGGTGACGACGAGCAGGGGACGGATGCCGGCGTCGAGGGCCGCGACGAGATAGCGGTCGACGAGGCGCTCGCGGGGCTCGGGGTCGGCGGCGGCCACGACGATCAGCATCTGGTCGGCGTTGGCGACGATCACCCGCTCCACCTGATCGGTGTCGTCGGCACTGCGGCGCAACAGAGACGTGCGCTCCTCGAGACCGATGATGCGCCCGAGGGTGCCCTCGTCACCCGACTGGTCGCCGACGACGCGGGCCCGGTCGCCGTTGACGATGGGCTGCTTGCGCAGCTCGCGCGCCCGCGTGGCGAGCACGCGTCGTTCGTCGGGCCCGTCTTCGTCGATCAACACGGTGTAGCGGCCGCGGTCGACGCCGAGCACCCGGGCGATCTGCGCGTCGGCGTGCGCGGGTCGACGCTTGGTGCGCGGCCGGTTGGCCTTCGGGTTCGGGCGCGTTCGGATCGACGACTCGTCGTACTCCAGGTCGTCGTCGTCGCTGTCGTCGAGCCAGCTCACGCGTCAGCCCACGGCATCCGTCGATCCGTCCGGATCGAGCATTGCGCGCCAGAGCGCGGCGAACTGGGGGAGGGTCTTGGCGGTCGTGCCGATGTCGTCGACCTGCACGCCGGCGACGCGCAGACCGAGCAACGCGCCGGTCGTCGCGAGGCGGTGGTCGTGGTGGGCCTTCCACTCGCCGCCGCGCAAAGTCTGCGGCACGATGCGGATGCCGTCTTCGAGCTCGTGGGCCTCGCCCCCGAGCGAACGCAGGTTGCCGACCAGCGCCGCGATGCGGTCGGTCTCGTGACCGCGGATGTGCCCGATGCCGTGCAGCGTGGTGGGACCGTCGGCGAAGGCCGCGAGACCGAAGAGGGTCGGCGCGAGCTCGCCCGCGGCCGAGAGGTCGAGCTCGACCCCGCTGATGCCCTCGCCCGCGGCGACGGTGAGCGCTCCCGCCCGGCGGCTGACGCGCGCGCCCATCTCGGCGAGGATGTCGCCCAGCAGGGCCCCCGGCTGGGTGCTGTGCAACGGCCAGCCCGTGACGGTGACCGAGCCCCCCGTGACCATCGCGGCGGCGAGGAACGGTGCGGCGTTGGAGAGGTCGGGCTCGATCGCGACGTCTTTCGCGCGGACGGGTCCGGCGGGCACGATCCACTCGCCGGGCGCCGGGCGCTCGACGTGGATCCCCCGGTGGGCGAGGGCCTCGACCGTCATGTCGATGTGCGGGATGCTGGGCAGCCGCGAGCCCACGTGACGCAGGTGCAGCCCGACGTCGAAGCGCGGGGCGGCCAGCAGCAGGCCCGAGACGAACTGGCTGGATTGGCTCGCATCGATCTCGACCTCTCCGCCGCGCACGTGGCCGTGGCCGCGGACCGAGAACGGCAGCGCCCAGTGCCCGCCGTCGTCGATGTCGACGCCCACCTCGCGCAGGGCGCGGATCATCGCGCCCATGGGGCGGTGCAGCGCGCTCTCGTGCGCGGTGACGTGCACGTCGCCGCGGGTGAGGCCCGCGAGGGGGGCGACGAACCGCATGACGGTTCCGGCTTGGCCGCAGTCGACGGTCGAGTCGCCCGTGAACGACGCGGGCGGGGTGATGAGCAGGTCGGGCCCGAACGGGGAGTCGGTCTCGACCTCGTCGATGCCGACGCCGAGGGCTCGGAGCGCATCGATCATGCGCGCGGAGTCGTCGGAGTGCAGGGGCGCGTGCAGGGTGCCCGGGCCGTCGGCGATGGCGGCGACCACGAGTTCGCGGTTGGTGAGGGACTTGGACCCGGGCACCGTGACCGTGGCATCCACGGGATGGGCGGCGGTGGGCGCGTTCCACGCACCGCGGGGAGTGGCGGTTGAAGGGGAATACCCGAGGGGAGTCATCGGTTCCTAGCCTAGTGAAAGGGGACGACACGTGACCGCACTTCTCGAGCGCGAGAGCAGGGTAGGGGCCACTCCGGTGAGCCTCGCGATGCCCGACGTAGACTGGCGCGCAATGGACGACACGGCGAACGCGAGCCCACTCCACGTGGAGCCTCGTGAACAGTTCGAAGAGCAGGCGCTGCCCTTCATGGATCAGCTCTACGCCGCGGCGATGCGCATGACGCGTAATCCCGCCGATGCGGCCGATCTCGTGCAGGAGACCTTCGTAAAGGCCTTCGGCTCGTGGGCGTCGTTCACGCAGGGCACGAACCTGAAGGCGTGGCTTTACCGCATCCTGACGAACACGTACATCAACACGTACCGCAAGAAGCAGCGCGAGCCCTACCAGAGCGCCATCGACGATCTGGAGGACTGGCAGCTCGGCGGTGCCGAGTCGACCACCGCGAGCAGTTCCCGTTCGGCGGAAGCCGAAGCGATCGACCACATGCCGGCATCCGTGGTCAAGGACGCGTTGCAGTCGATCCCCGAGGATTTCCGGATGGCGGTGTACCTCGCCGACGTCGAGGGCTTCGCCTACCAGGAGATCGCCGACATCATGAAAACTCCGATCGGCACGGTCATGAGCCGTCTGCACCGCGGCCGGCGGCTGCTGCGCGACCTGCTGTCGGACTACGCCAGAGAGCGCGGCATCCAGACCGCCACGGGAGAGACGAAATGAGCGACTGCGGCTGCGACCAAGCACGACGCGACCTCGAAGAGTACCTGCGCAATGAGGTCTGCAAGACCCAGCACAAAGACATTCGCGAGCACCTCGAGAGTTGCCCGGGATGCCAGGACGAGGCCCTCGTGGCCCGCACGCTGACCGACGTGGTCGCGCGTGCGTGCAAAGAGACCGCGCCCGACGAACTGCGCGATCAGGTGCTCTCGCGCCTGCGGGCGATCCAGGCGACGCACTGACCCTTCCGGGCCCCGGCTCGGCGCGTGTCGGAGGCCGTCCGTAGGCTGGGGGCATGGCGATCATCGACACGCTCCCTCTTCCCGCGGATGCCGAGTCCTCGGCGACCCTGTCTGACTCCGGCTTCGACTACGCGGTGGTCGACCCCGACGGGTCGGGGTTCGTCGACTTCCTGAGATCGGTCTCGCGCGGTTTCCTCGGTGAGGAGCCGTCGGACGACGAGGTCGAGAGTGCCCGTCGCGCGCTGCGTTCGCGTCGACTGGTCGGCGTGTTCGACCCCGCCGGCGCAGAGCCCGCCTCGCCGGTGGCGACGGTGGACTCCTGGCCGGCTGAGTTGACCGTGTCTCCGGGGCGCATCGCGCCGCTGTACTCGATCAGCGCCGTCACCGTCGCGCCGACCCACCGCCGACGCGGCATCGCGCGCGCCATGCTGACCGGCGAGCTGCGCACCGCGGTGTCGGCCGGGTACGCGATCGCGGGGCTCACCGTCACCGAGGCGACCATCTACGGGCGCTGGGGCTTCTCGCCCGCCGCCTGGGCGAGCGACGTCGTCGTCGACACCCGGCGGGCGCGCTGGACCGGCCCCGTGGCCCCCGGCCGTCTCGACTTCGTCCCGCGCGAGAGCCTCCCCGAGCGGTTGGCTGCGGTGCACGAGCGCATCCGTACGCGTCGGCCCGGATCCGTCGCCGGGTGGGAGGGCCGCTGGCGGGGGATGGCGGGACTCACCCCCGATGCGAAAGACGGCAAGAAGGTGCGGGCGGTCGCGTATCGCGATCTCGACGGCGTGGAACGCGGCATCCTGGTCTACACGATCGGCGAGGATCCGGGCGACGACTACACGGCGCACGAACTCAGCATCCGCGCCCTCTTCGCCGACGGTGACGAGGCGTACGCGGCGCTCTGGCGTTACGCGATCGAGCACGACCTCGTCGCGCGCGTGACGGCATCGCTGCAGTCGGTCGTGCCTCCGGTGCAGTGGATGGTGTCCGATCGCCGCGCTGTCACCGCCACCCTCACCGACCATCACTGGCTCCGCATCCTCGACGTCGCCGGCGCGCTGACCTCGCGCCGCTACGCCGGAACGCTCGATCTCGTGCTCGCCGTGCACGACCCGCTCGGTTTCGCCGACGGTTCGTGGGCCGTGCGCATCGATGAGTCCGGAGAAGCGACGGTCGCCCCGGCCGGCGACGACGCCCCCGACGTCGAGCTGAGTGTGGGGGCCCTCTCGTCGTTGCTCCTGGGTGGCGTGCGCGCAACGGAGCTGGCGGCCGCGGGAACGGTGCTCGGCGACGCAGAAGCCCTCGCCGCCCTCGACGGTGCTTTCACCCCCGAAGCGACCCCGCTCCTCGACATCTGGTACTGACCCCTCGTCCATAGCCTTTCCCCGTAAAATCCGGGGCGATGTCCGAACCCTCCCCACCCCTGTCCGCTGAGCGGGCGCCGTCGCGCCTCCGCGCGCGGCTGCGCACCCTCGGCGCGGTGTCCCGCCGGTACGTGCGAGATCACCCCGTGTCGCTCTGCGTGGTGGTGGCCGTGCTCGCCACCGCGGCCGCGACCGGGTCGCTCTGGGGCGAGGACGCCCTCGTTTGGGGGGCGGGTCCGCTCGCCACCTTCGCCAACGGACGGTGGTGGACCCTGGTCACCGCGCTGGTGGTCCCCGACTCGACGATCGACGCCGTGTCGTCGGTGCTGCTCGCGCTGACGGTGCTGGCGTACGCCGAACGCCTGCTCGGCTCGCGCCGGGCCGCTCTGCTGCTGGTCGTGCTGGGACTGAGCGGTCTCGTGGTCGGGATCGGCCTGCACGCGGCGGCGTGGACGGTGACCGATCTGCGTCCGGTGGTCGCCGCCGAGGTTCCCGTGCTCGATCCCACGACCCCCATCGCCGGGGTGGTCATGGCGGCATCCGCCTTCGCCCCGACGCTCTGGCGTCGACGGCTGCGGCTGGTGGGCTTCGCCCTGCTGGCGTTGTTCGCGCTCTACGCGGGCGACGCCGACTCGTGGTACCGCCTGACCGCCGCGGTCATCGGCCTCGGCGTCGGCGCCGTGCTCGCGCGGGGACGCGAGCGCCGTTCGTGGCATCGCAGCTCGACACGCGAGACCCGCACGCTGTTCGCGATGCTCGTCGCGGTCGTGGGCAGCGGCCCCCTCGTGGCCCTCGTCAGCGGCGGTGGTCGCGGACCCCTCTCGCTCGTCGTCGAGGCCTACACCCAGTACGACGATGCAATGCTCAGCCGATGCGGCCGGGTCGCCGAGGCGGTGTGCGATGAACAGATCGCCCTCCTCATGACCCGGGGCGCCGGCCCCGCTCTGCTGGCGATCGTGCCGCTCGTGCTCCTGCTGATCGCGGCGTGGGGCTTGCGCCGAGGGCGGCGGGCGGCGTGGGTCCTCGCGATGCTGGTGCTCGTGGCATCCGCCGTGCTGCCGGTGATCTCGCTGCTCGACGGCCGCCTGCAGATCGACCCGTGGGTCGACGGCAGCGGCGCCGAATACGTGCTCTGGGCGATCGCGACCATCGTCATCCCGCTCGCTTTGGCGGCGGCTCTCGTCGTCACCCGCGCGCGCTTCTCGGTGCGCGCCACGCGCAAGGCCGCCGCAGTGGTCACCGCCGTCGTCGCCGTCGCCTTCGTCGCCTGCGGGACGACGTTCTTCGTCGTGGAGTCGCTCAACCGCCGCTCGTTCAACCGCGACCTGTCGCTTCCCGAGATGCTCGGCCTCACCCTGCGGCGCTTCCTGCCGCCGTCGTTCACCCACCCCGGTGGCTCGTCGGCCTTCCCGCACCAGGGTCCCGCGCTGTTCGTCTACCAGTGGATCGGGGTGCTGTTCTGGGCCGTCGTCGTCGCCGCGATCCTCTGGCTCTACCGTCGTGCCCGCCGTCCCGTCGCGGGGGGACACGCGCACTACCGCGAGCTGCTGCGGCGCGGGAGCGACACCCTCGGCTTCCTCGGCACGTGGGAGGGCAACCGCCACTGGTACTCGGACGACCGAGAGTGCGCCGTCGCCTACCGGCTGACCGGTGACGTCGCCCTGGCCGTCGCCGATCCTCTGGCCCCCGCGGGGCGCCGGATCGAGGCGCTGCGCGGGTTCACCGACTACTGCCTTGAGCACGGCTGGATCCCCGCCTTCTACAGCGTGCACGGCGACACCCTCGACGACCTCGTGAGCCTCGGGTGGCGGCACGTCCCCGTCGGGGTCGAGACGGTCATGGACCTCGCGGGTCTGACCTTCGCCGGCAAGACCTGGCAGAAAGTGCGCCAGCCGCTCACCCGCGCCGAACGCGAGGGCTACACCGCGGTGTGGACGCGGTGGCACGAGCTGACCGTGGGTCAGGCGTCGCAGGTCGTCGCGATCGACGAGGAGTGGGTGGCCGACCGCGCGCTGCCCGAGATGGGTTTCACGCTCGGCTCCCTCGACGAGCTGCGCGACAGCGAGGTGCGCCTGCTCCTCGCTGTCGGCCCCCACGACCGTGTCGAAGCGGTGACGAGCTGGATGCCGAGCTGGACCGACAGCGAGATCACCGGATGGACCCTCGATTTCATGCGCCGTCGCACCGACGGACCCAACGGCATGATGGAGTTCCTCATCGCGAAGGCCGCGTTGCAGTTGCAGGAGGAGGGCGCCACGGTGCTCAGCCTGTCGGGCGCTCCGCTCGCCGACGACCCGGCCGAGCCGGTCGACGGCGACCCCGCCCCGCTGCGGGCACTGCTGCGCTGGCTGGCGGAGGTGCTCGAGCCGGCGTACGGTTTCGCCTCGCTGTTCCGCTTCAAGGGCAAGTTCCGCCCCCGGTACCGTCCGCTCGCCCTGGCGTACCGCGACCCGCTCCAGCTCCCCGCGATCGGGGCCGCCGTCGGACGCGCCTATCTGCCCGACGCCTCCCGTCATGAGATGGTCGCTCTGGCGAGGAGCGCGTGGGAGGGCCGCCGATGAACCGTTTCCTGCTGTCTTTCGAGCTGATCGACAGTCCGCTGCTGATCGTGTGCGCGGTCGTCGCCGGGGTGGGTGCGCTCGCCGTGGTGTCGTGGGCTCCGCGCCGCGTGGTCCGCACGCTCGTCATCGGCGTCGCCGCGGGGGTGGTGATGTACATCGTCGCCCACATCCTCGAGGCCATGAACCTCTTCCAGGGTCCGCTGCCCGCCGGGGCCGCCGTCTGGGCGGCGAGCGGCGTCGCCGCGGCCGCGGTGGGCGTCGTGGGCATCTGCCGCCGCCCGTGGGGGCGTCGGATCGCCGGTGCGCTGACGGTGGTGGCGGCTCTCCTGGCCGCCGCGCTCGGCGTCAACACCGCCTACGGGGTGACGCACAACCTCGCCGCCATCCTCGGCGTGCAGGCGCTCGATCCCGCGGCTCTTCCCGCGCAGGCCGCCGTCGCGGGAGACCCGGCGACGCTCTACGAGACCTGGGAGCCACCCGCGGGGATGCCGACGCAGGGGGCGCTGAGTGCTCTGTCGGGGAACGCGAAGATCCCCACCGGGCAGTTCGCGGCGCGAGACGCCTCGCTGTACCTTCCGCCCGCAGCACAGGTCGCGAACCCGCCGGCCCTCCCGCTGCTCGTCTTCATGATGGGGCAGCCCGGTTCACCGGATCCGACGGCGCTGGCCAAAGCGCTCGATGCTTTCGCGGCGAAGAACAGGGGCCTCGCCCCGATCGCCGTCGTCGTCGACCAGCTGGGGGCTCCCGACCGTGATCCCGCGTGCGTCGACTCCGCGAAGTACGGCGCCGTGTCGACCTACATCAACCAGCTCGTGCCGCAGTGGGCCGAGAAGAACCTCAACATCGTGAAGGACCACCGGTACTGGACCATCGGGGGCTTCTCGAACGGCGGTTCGTGCGCCGCGATGTACGGCTCGAAGTACCCGGACGTGTGGGGGCAGATGCTCGACGTCATGGGCAACGAGTTCCCGGGATCGGAGCACGTCGCCGAGACCGTGGCCGACACGTACAACGGCGACGCGGGCGCGTTCCAGGCCAACAAGCCGTCGGTGATCATGGCGGCCGCTCCCGCCGGGACCTACACCGGCCACCTGGCCATCTTCACGTGGGGAAGCGCCGACACCACGTACGGTCCGGGACAGCAGGCCAACTCCGAGGCCGCGCAGGCCGCGGGATTCACCGTGCTGACGCACATCGTCGAGGGCGCGGGCCACACCGGCGAGGCGCTCGACGCGAGCCTCGCGTTCGCCATCCCCGCGCTGGCTCCGACGCTCGGACTGGCGCCGCCGGCATCCTGACGCGTCGGCGGTCTCGGCATCCTGACGCGAGGAATCCGCCCACGCGAAAGGGCCCGGTCGACGATATCGACCGGGCCCTTCGACGTACGGATCAGCGCGCGAGCGCCTCCGCCATGATGGCGGCGTGCTCGTTCGCGTGCACCTTGGGCGAGCCGGTCGCGGTCGACGCCGCAGAGGCACGCGAGATGTTGCGGATCGAGCGGCCACCGAGCTGGTCGGCGATCTCGAGCGCGATGAACGGCCACGCGCCCTGGTTCTCGGGCTCGTCCTGGACCCACACCAGTTCGGCGTTCGGGTACTGCTCGAGCACGCGGGTCAGCTCTTCGATCGGCGCCGGGTAGTACTGCTCCAGGCGCACGAGGGCGATGTTCGGGTTCGGGTTCTTGTCGAGCTCGGCGCGCAGATCCCAGTGGATCTTTCCGGCGTGCAGCAGCACGCGCGTGACGGCGCCGCGGTCGACACCGCGGTTGTCGTCGAGCACCGGCTCGAAGCGACCCTCGAGGAAGTCCTCGACGGGGCTCGTGGCTCCGCGCAGACGCAGCATGGCCTTCGGGGTGAAGACGATGAGCGGACGACGCGGACGCTGGTACGCCTGGCGGCGCAGCAGGTGGAAGTACGAGGCCGGCGTCGACGGGCGCGCGACGATCATGTTGTCCTGCGCGCACATCTGCAGATAGCGCTCGATGCGGGCCGACGAGTGGTCGGGTCCCTGGCCCTCATAGCCGTGGGGGAGTAGCAGCACGACACTCGACTGCTGAGCCCACTTCTGATCGGCCGACGAGATGAACTCGTCGATGACCGACTGCGCGCCGTTGGCGAAGTCGCCGAACTGCGCCTCCCACAGCACCAGGGAGTCGGCGCGCTCGACCGAGTAGCCGTACTCGAACGCCATGGCCGCGTACTCGCTCAGCAGCGAGTCGTAGACCCAGAAACGTCCCTGGTTCTCGCTGAGGTTCGCCAGCGGCAGCCATTCCTGACCGTTGTCGCGGTCGTGCAGCACCGAGTGGCGCTGGACGAACGTGCCTCGGCGCGAGTCCTGACCGGCCAGGCGCACCGGGGTGCCCTCCATCAGCACCGAGCCGAAGGCGAGGAGCTCGCCGAAGGCCCAGTCGATGTTGCCGTTGCGGCTCATGTCGAGACGCTTGTCGAGCAGCTGCTGCAGCTTGTTGTGCACGGTGAAGCCGTCGGGCTTGTTCACGAACGCGTCGCCGATGTGCTGCACGACCTCGCGCGAGACGCCGGTGGTCTCGGGCGCGCCCGTGGGCACGTCGTCGACCGCGTCGGCCGTGACGACGGGGGTCGTACCGGTCTCGGCTTCGTGGGTGTCGGCGAACGCGACTTCGAGACGGTTCTGGAAGTCCTGCTTGGCCTGCTCGTACTCGTCCTCGGTGATGTCGCCGCGACCGACGAGCGACTCCGTGTACAGACGGCGCACCGAGCGCTTGGCCTCGATGAGGTTGGTCATCAGCGGCTGCGTCATCGAGGGGTCGTCGCCCTCGTTGTGGCCGCGTCGGCGGTAGCAGACCAGGTCGATGATGATGTCGCGGTGGAACTCTTCGCGGTACAGGAACGCCAGCTCGGCCGCGCGGACGACGGCCTCGGGGTCGTCGCCGTTCACGTGCAGCACGGGGGCCTGGATGGTCTTGGCCACATCGGTGGCGTACACGGAGGTGCGCGCGTCGGTGGGGGTGGTGGTGAAGCCGACCTGGTTGTTCACCACGACGTGGATCGTGCCGCCGGTGCGGTATCCGCGCAGCTGCGACATCTGCAGCGTCTCGACGACGACGCCCTGACCCGCGAACGCGGCGTCGCCGTGCACGAGGATGGGCAGCCACGAGAACGTGCCGATGGGCTTGCGGTCCTGCTTGGCGCGGACGATGCCCTCGAGCACGCCGTCGACGGTCTCGAGGTGCGAGGGGTTGGCCGCCAGGTAGACGGGGAGCTCATCGCCCTCGTCGCCGACGAAGGTGCCCTCGGTGCCGAGGTGGTACTTCACGTCGCCCGAGCCGCGCTTGCTTCCGGTGGCGACCGCACCCTCGAACTCGCGGAACACCTGGCCGTACGTCTTACCGCCGATGTTGGTGAGCACGTTCAGGCGACCGCGGTGGGCCATGCCGATCGCGGCTCCGTCGAGGCCCTTGGACGCTGCGCCCTGGAGGATCTGGTCGAGCAGCGGGATGAGCGACTCGCCGCCCTCGAGGCTGAAGCGCTTCTGGCCGACGTACTTGGTCTGCAGGAACGTCTCGAACGCCTCGGCTTGGTTGAGCTTCGACAGGATGCGCAGCTGCTCGTCGTGCCCGGGCTTGGTGTACTTGACCTCGATGTTGCTCTGGAACCACTGACGCTGGATCGGGTCCTGGATGTGCATGTACTCGACACCCATGGTGCGGCAGTACGAGTCGCGGAGCACGCCGAGGATGTCGCGGAGCTTGGCGACGCGCTTCGTGCCCAGACCGCCGGTGACGAACTCGCGGTCGAGGTCCCAGAAGGTCAGACCGTGCGACTCGATCTCGAGGTCGGGGTGGGTGCGCTGCACGTATTCGAGCGGGTCGATGTCGGCCATGAGGTGGCCGCGCACGCGGTACGAGTTGATGAGCTCCTGCACGCGGGCGCTCTTGTCGATGCGCTCCGAGAGGTCGACGCTGATGTCGGCCGCCCAGTGGATGGGCGCGTAGGGGATGCGCAGCGCCGCGAAGATGTCGTCGTAGAAGCCGCGCTGCCCGATGAGCAGTTCGTGCACCTTCTTGAGGAACTCGCCCGACCCCGCGCCCTGGATGACCCGGTGGTCGTAGGTGCTGGTGAGCGTGATGGTCTTGCCGATCGCCAGCTCGTTGAGCGTCTTGTCGCTCGCGCCCTGGAACTCGGCGGGGTAGTCCAGCGCACCCGCGCCGATGATGGCGCCCTGACCGCGCATGAGACGGGGGACCGAGTGCACGGTGCCGATGCCGCCGGGGTTCGTCAGCGACAGCGTCGTGCCCTGGAAGTCGCCGGGCGTGAGCTTGTTGCCGCGTGCGCGACGCACCAGGTCCTCGTACGCGTCGAGGAAATCGCTGAAGCTGAGGGTGTCGGCGCGCTTGATGCTGGGCACCAGCAGCGCGCGGGTGCCGTCGGGCTTGGGCATGTCGATCGCGATACCCAGGTTGATGTGCGCGGGGGCCACCACCGAGGGCTTGCCGTCGATCTCGGCGTAGTATACGTTCTGGCTCGGGAACTCCTTGAGTGCCTGGATGAGCGCCCAGCCGATCAGGTGCGTGAAGCTGATCTTGCCGCCGCGCGTGCGCGACATGTGGTTGTTGATGACGATGCGGTTGTCGATCATCAGCTTCGCCGGCACGGTGCGGACGCTGGTCGCGGTGGGGACCGTGAGCGAGTCGTCCATGTTGGAGGCCAGGGCCTTCGGCATCCCCTTGAGGACGGTGACGCGGTCCTCTTCGGTGCTCGGGGCTGCGGCCGCGGGTGCCGAGGCGGGGGCCTGCGCCGGGATCGGCTGCGGCTTCGCGGGCTTGGCGGTGGTGCGCGCGACGGGGGCCTGACCGACCACCGGGATCGGCGCGGTGACCGGCTTGGGCTCCGAGGGCGGCGCTGCCGCGGCGGACCCGTCGACGACCGGGTGGTACGCCTCCAGGATCGGCCACCAGGCCTTGTCTACGGAGTGCTTGTCGACTTTGAACTGCTCGTAGAGTTCGTCTACGAGCCACTCGTTCGCGCCGAACTCGCCCTCGCTCGAAGTACCGACGCCCGCCACCTGGCTCGACACAGTCGATCGCCTGCTTTCCTCGATGAAGATTCCTGTGGATACGCGCGAACGTCACCGTCCGGCGCGTCGTCAAGCCTAGCCGAGGTTCCTGGGCGGTCTGCGGGTCTTTACGTTCCCTTGATGTGGTGAGGTGGATGCCATGGAGTTCTCCGGCGCTCAACCCGATGTCGATCTGACCTACTCGGACGTGTTCCTGGTCCCGCGTCATTCCGAGGTGCGCAGCCGCCTCGACGCGGACCTGGCACCCGGAGACGGGAGCGGTGCCACCCTTCCGCTCGTGTCGGCGAACATGAACTCCGTCACGGGAACCCGACTCGCGGCGACCCTGGCGCGCCGCGGCGGACTCGGCGTGCTCCCGCAGGACCTCGCGCTGCCCGACCTGCTCGACGCCGTCGGCTGGGTCAAGGCACAGCCGACGGCCTGGGACGCCCCGCTCGTGCTGCCCCCGACCGCGACGGTCGCCGACGCGCGCCTGGTGCTGCCCCCGGTGCCCGGGCGCGGCATCGTCGTCGCCGAGACCCGAGACGACGGGGTCGTCGCCCTCTCGGCCTTCCGCGGGATCGTGCCGGCCACGCGCCTCGCCACGGCGCTCCCGGATGCCACGCTCGGCGACATCGCGCGGGGTGACGCCCCGGTGGTCTCGGTCGATCAGCTGGGGGATCCCCGTGCCGTCTTCGCGCTGGTGGGGGAGGCCGACATCGTCGCCGTCGTCGACGCGGACCGCGTGGTGGGCACGCTGTCGGCGCGGAGCGCCGTGCGCGACTCGATCTACCGCCCGGCGGTCGACGCCGAGGGACGCCTGATCGTCGCGGCCGCGGTGGGGATCAACGGCGATGTCGCCGGCAAGGCCCGCGCCCTCGCCGACGCCGGTGTCGACGTCCTCGTCGTCGACACCGCCCACGGTCACCAGGCGCAGATGCTCCGGGCGCTGCGCGAGGTCGCCGCGTTGGATCTCGGCATCCCGATCGCCGCCGGCAACGTCGTCACCGCCGAGGGCGTGCGCGACCTCACCGACGCGGGTGCGACGATTCTCAAGGTCGGGGTGGGGCCGGGGGCGATGTGCACGACCCGCATGATGACCGCCGTGGGGCGGCCGCAGTTCTCGGCCGTGCTCGAGACGGCGGAGGCCGCGCGCAGCGTCGGGGCGCACGTCTGGGCCGACGGCGGAGTGCGGTATCCGCGCGACGTCGCCCTGGCGCTGGCGGCGGGTGCGGCATCGGTCATGGTCGGTTCGTGGTTCGCCGGGACGATCGAGTCGCCCGGGCGCCTGCGTGCCGACGCGGACGGCCGGGTCTACAAGGAGTCGTGGGGCATGGCCTCGACCAAGGCCGTGCACGGGCGCTTCGGGGCACTCGACCCGTTCGAGCGCGCCCGCAAGGAACTCTTCGCCGAGGGCATCTCGTCGTCGCGCATCTACCTCGACCCGCAGCGCCCCGGTCTGGAAGACCTGCTCGACATGATCACGTCGGGCGTGCGCTCCTCGTTCACCTACGCCGGCGCCGCCACCGTCGCCGAGTTCCACGAGCGCGCTCGTGTGGGCCTGCAGTCGGCGGCCGGGTACGACGAGGGCAAGGCGCTTCCGGTCAGCTGGTGAACACCCGCTCGAGGTCGGCCGCGGCCTCGAGCGTGATCCACGCCCCGACCTGCACCGACAGATCGAGGTCCTCGCCCTCTGCGCGCGCGGGGCGGCGGGGATCGGCCGGGAACAACCCGCCGCGGCGTGCGTCCCAGAGCGCGTCGGCGTTGCGCTGGACGAGGCGCCGCGCGGTGCGCGAGAGGGCATCGCCCTCGGCGTCGCCGCTCTCGGCGAGATCCATCGCCGCCTCGGCGAGATAACGCGCCAGGATCCCGGCGAACAGGCCGCCGTCGCCCCCGCCCGCCGCGGGGAACAGTCCGTCGTCGGCGGCGCACCACCGTTCGACCGCGGCGACGAGAGCCCGGGCACGCTCCACGTGCGCCCACGCCGGGTGCGCGTCGTCGGCCAGGGCCCGCTCGCCCAGCAGCAGGGCGAGCCCCAGGGCCGCGCCCTGGTTGTACGTCCACAGTTCGCTCCGCACGACGCCGTGCTCGACGCCGTCGCGGACGAGGCCCGTGTCGGACTGATCCAGGGTGGATGCCATCCACGCGTCGAGTGCGACGGCCTCGGCCCGGTGGCCGGTCAGAGCGAGCACCATGGCGCCGGGCGCGTTCGCCGGAGCGTTGAAGAGGTCACTGTCGACGCACCAGGGCAGTGCGCCCACGCGCGGATGGATCGCCCGGTGCAGCACCCGCGAGATGCGGCGCAGGGCGCGGGCGTTCAGGTGCGTGCGCGCGAGCGCCAGGCCCATCCAGGCGATGTCGTCGTAGTACGGGGTCGTCCATCGGCCGATCGTGCGCAGGGTCACCCCCCGGGCCAGGCGACGCATCATCCGTCGACGGCGCGCGTCGGGCCGGTTGCGCTCGGCGTCGCCGAGCACGTGCAGCACGTGCGCGTGCCACCAGTAATGCCACGTGCGCTCGCCGGTGGCGCCGGGCAGTGCCGCCCTCGCCCAGGCCACCGGGCCGTAGCGGTGCACGAAGCGGTCCGTCACCTGACGTTCAGCGGTGGCGGCGCGCTCGCCGGCCGGGGTCTCGGCATCCATGCACCCATCCTCCCCAGGTGCCGGGATCCGCAGAATCCGGATGCCAGGGGCCCGGGGCTGCAATAGAATCGAGCGCACGATGGACGACCCTCCCAGTTGTAGACCCAGGCCCCGACGCCGCCCCTTCGACACCGACCCCCGGTCGAGCGGAGGTGATGCCTGATGGATTACGTCATGCTCGGCGTGGGGCTCATCCTCACCGTCGGAACGGGACTCTTCGTCGCCAGTGAATTCGCCCTGGTCAACCTCGACCGCGCCGACCTCGAAGCCCGCCGCGAGGCGGGCGAGCCGCGGCTCTCGCTCACGATCGATGCGCTGCGCATCACCTCGACGCACCTGTCGAGCGCCCAGCTCGGCATCACCCTGACGACGCTCCTCACCGGTTACACGATGGAACCGGCCATCTCGAATCTGCTGCGGCCGGTCTTCCAGGCGTGGGGACTGCCCGAGGCGGTCATCGTCACCCTCGCCGCGATCATCGGCGTCGGTTTCGCCACCGTGCTGTCGATGATCCTGGGCGAACTCGTTCCCAAGAACTTCGCCCTCGCGATCCCGCGGCAGACGGCCAAGCTCGTCCTGCCCTTCCAGATCGCGTTCACCGCCGTGTTCAAGCCCGCCATCCTCGTGCTCAACGGCAGCGCCAACGGGGTGCTCCGCTCCATCGGCGTCGAGCCGAAAGAGGAGCTCTCGGGCGCCCGTTCGGCCGAGGAGCTCTCGAGCCTCGTCAAGCGCTCGGCCAGCGCCGGCATGCTCGAGAAGGACACCGCCTCGCTGCTCGATCGCAGCCTCACCTTCGCCCGCCTCAGCGCCGCCGACGTGATGACCCCGCGCCCCAGCGTGCACGCGCTCGCCGCGGGCGACCCCGCCGACGACGTCGTGCAGTTGGCCCGGCGCACCGGGCACAGCCGCTTCCCCGTGTACGGCGAGTCGATGGACGACATCATCGGCGTCGTGCACCTCAAGGCCGCGATCGGCGTGCCGCGCGACAGGCGCGGCGACGTGCCCGTGGCCGCGCTGTCGACGGAGCCGCTGCGCGTCCCCGAGACGGTGCACCTCGACACCCTCGTCTCGGAGCTGCGTTCGCGCGGCTACCAGATGGCGATCGTCGTCGACGAGTACGGCGGGACCGCGGGCGTGGTCACCCTCGAAGACCTCGTCGAAGAGATCGTGGGCGAGGTGCTCGACGAGCACGACCGCTCCCGCGCCGGGGTGGTGCGCTCCGCGGCATCCGTGATGTTCCCCGGAGACCTGCGACCCGATGAAGCCCTCGACCGCGCGGGCGTGCGCGTGCCCGAAGGAGAGGTCTACGACACCGTGGGCGGCTTCATCATGGCCGAGCTCGAGCGGATCCCGGCGGTGGGCGACACCGTCGAGACCGACGAAGGGGTCTTGAGCGTGCACCGCATGGACGGCCGTCGCGTCGACCGCGTGCAGTTCACCCCGAAGCCGGTGGAGCAGAACGTCGGCGACCTCGTGCGCGCGGCGAAGGGCGGTGATCAGCGATGAACGATTGGGCGGGAATCGCCTGGCTGGTCGTGCTGCTCGTGGCCAACGCCTTCTTCGTCGGCGCCGAGTTCGCGGTGATCTCGGCGCGGCGATCGCAGATCGAACCCCACGCCGATCGCGGCTCGCGGGCGGCGAAGACCGCGCTGTACGCGATGGAGCACGCCACGCTCATGTTGGCCACGTGCCAACTCGGCATCACGATCTGCTCGCTGCTGATCCTGAACGTGTCAGAGCCCGCCATCCACCACCTGCTGGCGGGGCCCCTCGGCCTCACCGGTCTGCCCGAGGCGGCCGTCGACGTGGTGGCGTTCATCGTGGCGCTGCTGATCGTGTCGTACCTGCACGTCGTGTTCGGCGAGATGGTTCCGAAGAACCTGGCGTTCTCGCTGCCCGACCGCGCGGTGCTCATGCTCGCGCCGCCCCTGGTGGCTGTGTCGAAGGCGTTCTACCCGATCATCGTCGCCCTCAACTGGACGGCGAACCACGTGCTGCGCCTGTTCCGCGTCGAGCCGAAGGACGAGGCCGCCTCGACCTTCACCCTCGACGAGGTCGCGACGATCGTGAGCCAGTCACGGCGAGAGGGCATGCTCGACGACGCGTCGGGAACCGTCAGCGCGGTGGTGGAGTTCACCGAGAAGACCGCCGCCGACGTCGCCGTCCCCATGAGCGACCTCGTGACGCTCCCCGCCCGCACCACTCCGGGCGAGATCGAGCGTGCCGTCGCGCAGCACGGATATTCGCGGTACGTGATCGTCGATGACACCGGCAACCCCACCGGGTACGTCCACCTCAAGGACGTCCTGCGCGCGGCCGACGGGACGGCCGCCGACATGGCGCGTCCGATCCCCGCCAAGCGCATCCATCAGATGGTGTCGGTGCTCGAGACGACCGATCTCGAAGACGCCCTGGCGCTCATGCGCCGCTCGGGTCGCCACCTGGCGCAGGTGCGCGACGAGAGCGGCGACGTGAAGGCCGTGCTGTTCCTCGAGGACATCATCGAGGAGCTCGTCGGCGAGGTGCAGGACGCCACCGAGCGCCGTCGCTTCGTCTGAGGCCTGACACACCGGATGCCACGGCCCCGAGGGGTCGTGGCATCCGGTGTTCTCATTCGCGGGGGTGAGTGCTCGCCGATCCGCCGTCGGGCGGGACCCGGGTCAGGACGTCGCGGCGCGGCTCAGTACGCGCGGGTGTACTGGGCCGGCGCGGGGGAGTCAGCGCCGAGCGCGGCGGCGGCGCGCAGGCCGTAGTGCGGGTCGCGGAGCCACTCGCGGCCCGACAGCACGGCGTCGGCCCGGTCGTCGGCGACGATGTTCTCGGCCAGGGAGGGGTCGTCGATCATGCCGACGGCGGCGACCCGCAGTCCCGTCTCGCGGCGCACGGTCGCGGCGTACTCGACCTGGTAGCCGGGGCCTGTCACGATGCGCTGCTGCGGCACGAGGCCGCCGCTGGAAACGTCGATCAGGTCGGCGCCGACCGCACCCACCAGCCGTGCGGCGGCGACGGTGTCGGCGACGCTCCAGCCGCCCTCGGCGGCGTCCGTCGCCGAGAAGCGCACGAACAGGACGACGTCGGGGATGGCCGCGCGCACGGCCTCGGTCACGCGCACGAGCAGGCGCACCCGGTTCTCGAACGAGCCGCCGTACTCGTCGTCGCGGTGGTTCGTGAGCGGTGACAGGAACTGGTGCAGCAGGTAGCCGTGGGCCGCGTGCAGCTCGACGACCTCGAACCCGGCCGCGACGGCCCGGCGGGCGGCATCCGCGAAGTCTTCGACGACCTTCTCGATGCCCGCGGCATCGAGGGCGACGGGCTCGGCGAACGTGTCGTACGCGAGCGCCGAGGGGGCGAGCGTGGTCCAGCCGCCGGCCTCGGGCGCGACGGTGCCGCGGCCGCCGGTGAGCGGGGAGGTGGTCGACGCCTTGCGGCCGGCGTGGCCCAGCTGCACGCCCGCGACGGCGCCCCGCGCGCGGATCGCCGCGACGATGGGGGCCCAGGCCTCGGCCTGCGCGTCGGTCCAGATGCCGGCGTCTTCGGGCGAGATGCGGCCTTCGGGCGACACCGCCGTGGCCTCGGCGATCACGAGACCGGCGCCGCCCGCGGCGAACTGGGCGAGGTGCACGTGGTGCCAGTCGTTCGGCACGCCGTCGACCGCGCTGTACTGGCACATCGGCGAGACCCACAGCCGGTTGCGCATCTCGATACCGCGGATGGACAGGGGTGTGAAGAGGGCACTCATGGAAGACCTTTGCGCTTTAGGGTGACGCCATGACGGCGAAGGACTGGACCGGGCGCGATGCCGGTCGCACACTGCGGTGGCCAACGGCGCACGACGACAAGTATTCCCGCGGGGTCGTGGGGCTGCGCACGGGGTCGACCCGGTATGCGGGCGCGGCGATGCTGGGAGTCGAGGCCGCGTGGCGCACCGGAACGGGCATGGTCCGCTACCTCGGACCCGAGCGCGCGCAGAACCTCGTGCTGCAGCGTCGGCCCGAGACGGTGACCGCCGACGGGCGGGTGCAGGCGTGGGTGATGGGATCGGGAACGGATGCCGCGGAGCGCGCCGCCGCCGAGACCGCGGCGTTGCGCGGCATCCTGCGCGCCGACGTGCCGGTCGTCGTCGATGCGGGAGCCCTGGACCTGGTCGCCGGGGCTGCGGCACCGGTCATCGTGACGCCGCACGCGCGAGAGCTCGACCGACTGCGCGAGAGCCTGGGCCTCGAAGCGTCCGATCCGCGCGACGACGACGCCCGCGAGGCGGCCGCGCGCGAGACCGCCGAGGCCATCGGCGCGGTGGTCCTGCTGAAGGGCGCCGTCACGATCGTCGCCGCCGCGGGCGGGTGGACCCGCCGCGTGACGACGGGCACGCCGTGGCTCGCGACCGCCGGCACCGGCGACGTGCTCGCGGGCGTGCTCGGCGCCGTCACCGCCGGGTCGGTCGCCGCCGATCGCACCTCGCTCGACGACCTCGCCGCGTGCGCGGCCACCGCCGCGTGGCTGCACGGAACGGCCGGCACACGGGCATCACAGGCCTACGGCGGCCTCGGCGGGCCGATCACCGCGCTCGACATCGCCGGGGAGCTGCCCTCGGTCGTGGCCGGGCTGCAGGCGGACTCGATCGGGTAACGGTTGTCGTCGCGACCCGCGCGACGGCGGGGGAGCGCGAGCCGCGCGTCCGGGACGCTCAGGGGCGCCCGCTTAGGATGATGCGGTGGTGAGGCGTGTCGTTCCCTTGTTGATCGCGTTCGTCGCCGTACATGTCGTCGTCGGCATCCTGGGCTATCAGCAGCCCAACGAGCCGATGGGCGATGTGTACCTGGTGTACGAACCCTGGTCGCGCTGCGCGCTGTTCGGCGGCATCGACGTCACCTCGTGCACGCGCTCGGACGCGTGGGCCTGGCCGGGCATCACCGAGAAGTGGATCTATCCGCAGCTCGCGTTCCTGCCCATGACGTTCGCCTGGCTGTTCGCCTGGGCCGTCGGGTACACGCCCGCCTGGGTCATCACCGTCGCGCTCGCCAACCTGGTCGCCTTCGTCGTGCTCGTGGGCAAGGGACGCTCGCGCGGTCGTGTGATCGCCGCCTGGTTCTGGCTCGCGGCCATCCTGCTCATCGGGCCGGTCGGCCTGTACCGCATCGACGGCATCACGGTGCCGTTCGCGATCCTCGGCAGCATCTGGCTGCTGCGCCGCCCGTTCGTGGCCTCCCTGCTGCTGTCGATCGCCGTGTGGATGAAGGTGTGGCCCGCGGCGATCCTGGCCGCCGGTCTCATCGCCGCCCGCCGTCGCCTGGCCCTCATCTGGGGTGCCGTCGCGGTGTCGGTGACCACCGTCATCGCGGTCGTCGCCCTGGGCGGTGCGCCGTACGTCTTCGGCTTCGTCGGCGACCAGACCACCCGCGGCATCCAGATGGAGGCCCCCGTCGGCGGGCTGTACATGTTCCTCGCCGCCTTCTACGTTCCCGGCTCCGAGGTGTACTACGACGGCGGCGTGCTCACCTTCCAGGTGACGGGACCCGGCGCCGACCCCCTCATCGCCGCGATGACGCCCATCATGCTGCTCGTCATGGTCGGGATCGCCATCGTCGGCATCGTGAAGCTGCGGCGCGGGGCGACCTTCGTGAGCCTCTTCCCGCCGCTTTCGCTCGCTCTCGTCACCGCCTTCATCGCGCTGAACAAGGTCGGCTCGCCGCAGTACTACGTGTGGCTCTTCGCTCCCGTCGTGCTGGGGCTGATGATCGATCGCCGCCGCTGGTACGGATTCGCGGGCATGACCCTCGTGATCGCGGCGCTCACGCAGTGGATGTACCCGCTGCTGTACGACGGGCTCATGGCGACGCACCCGAACCCGTTCCCCGTCTTCGTGCTCGAAACCCGGAACCTGCTCGCCCTCGTGCTGCTGGTGTGGGCCGTCGTGCGCGTCGTCCGTGCGCCGATCGACCGCGTCCGTCCCCCCGCCGGGCTGCACGAGATCGTGACCGGGCGGCGTCCGGCGCGAACGCGGATCGCTCCGCGCGGCTGACCCGGGGTTGGCGTCTAGGCGCGGTGCTGCCGCGAGACGGTGCGCCGCGACCGGGGTGCACGCGGCGTCGTCCGACGCAGACGCGGCGCTTCACTTCGCGGTGCGGCGCGGCGTGTCGCTGCGCAGCGCTGTGCGGCGCGGTGGCGACGCGGCCCGTTCCGCCGAGGCCGCCCGCGGCCTAGTCTCGAATCATGCTCATCGCCTTCTCTGTCGCTCCCTCGGGTGTCGGAACCGTCGCCTCGGAGAACCCCGACGCGTCGGTGCACGACGCCGTCGCCGCAGCCGTCGCCGTCGTGCGCGCCTCGGGTCTGCCGCATCGCACGACCTCGATGTTCACCGAGGTCGAGGGGGAGTGGGACGAGGTGTTCGACGTCGTCAAATGGGCGACGGATGCCGTGCTGCCCTACGGATCGCGGGTGTCGCTGGTGCTGAAAGCCGACATCCGCCCCGGACGCACGGGCGAGATCGACGGCAAGATCGAGCGACTCGAGGACGCGCTGGAGCGTCACGTCGACTGAGCCGATCGGCTGAGCCGTGACGGGACAGCGGTCGACGGTTGCGCGAAGGGGTGCAGCTGCGGCGGGTTCACCCGGCGGGCGGGTCGTTCCAGATGCGCCTGGTGATGGCAGTGACGTCGGCGTCGATGCGGGCGAGGTCTCCGCGCAGGCGGCTCTCGACGCTGTCGATCTTGGCGCTCAGGCCGGCTTCGACGGTGTTGATTCTGGCGGTGAGGCCGGCTTCGGCGCTGTCGATCTTGGCGGTGAGAACGGTCTCGACGCTGTCGATCCTGGTCCTCGTGACGTGGATCTCGGCCACCGTCTCGTACCGCACGGCGTCGAGACGTGCCTCGAGCCGGTCTGTGTTCGCCGTGATCACTTTCGTGAGCGATCCCATGATGAGGTTCGTGCTGAACGTCATGCCGCCCAGAACAGTCGCGGCGAAGGTTCCGATGAGCACCCATACTTGCGGTTCCGTCACGTCCGGCATCCCTTCATCCCGCGGTGAGGAAATCCAGACTGTCAGCTTTCCGTGGGGGTGGAACCGCTCGACCGCGGAGATCGGGAGAAGTTCACCCGCGGTGCGGGTGGGGAGGAGCAGTCCGCGGGGTGCACGGTCGACCGTGACGCCGACCTCACCCGCCGCACCCGGCCCTCGAAACGATTCGACGCTCGCGGCCGCGCGGACTAGCATCGCAAGGTGACCTCTTCGACTTCCTCGAGAGGTGCGGCGATGCGGGCGCTCCTTTCTCTCGCCATCGGCAGCTTCGGCATCGGCATGACCGAGTTCGTGGTGATGGGCTTGCTGCCCAACATCGCCCGCGAACTCGTCCCCGGCGCGTGGGCGGCCTCGCCCGACGACGCCATCGCCCAGGCCGGCTGGCTCATCTCGCTCTACGCGCTCGGCGTCGTCGTCGGTGCGCCCACGATCGCCGGCTCCGTGGCACGGTTCCCGCGTCATCGCGTGATGATCGTGCTCGCCGCCGCGCTGGCGTTCTTCACCCTGCTGACCGTCATCGCCCCCACGTTCGAGCTCGTCGCGGCATCCCGATTCCTCGCCGGACTTCCGCACGGCGCCTACTTCGGCATCGGAGCCCTGGTGGCCGCCGACGCGCTCGGCCCCGGCAACCGTGCCAAGGGCGTGGCGTTCGTCCTCACCGGGCTCACGATCGCCAACGTCGTCGGTGTGCCGCTGGGCACCCTTCTCGGCCAGCAGGTCGGCTGGCGCGCGGCGTTCGCCGTGGTGACCGGGATCTTCCTGCTCGCCACGATCTGCATCGCCCTCTTCGTACCGAAGCACCCCGGTTCGCCCGGTCGTCGATTGCGTGACGAACTGCGCGTGTTCCGCATCGGTCAGGTCTGGTTCGCCCTCGGCATCGGCGCCGTCGGGTTCGGCGGATTCTTCGCGATGTACAGCTACATCGCGCCCATGATCACCGATGTCGCGGGCCAGCCCGAGTGGGCCGTCTCGCTCGTGCTCGTGCTCGTGGGGATCGGCATGACGATCGGCAACATCGTCGGCGGCGCGCTCGCCGACAAAGACCTGCGGTTCTGGTTGTACGTCGGGCTCGTCGCCCTCGGTGCGGCATCGGTGGGCCTGGCTCTCACGGCCGGGTGGATCGTGGCGCTGGTGCTGTTCGCGTTCCTGGTGGCGTTCTGCGGTGCCGCCCTGAGTCCGGCGATCCAGACGCGACTCATGGACGTCGCCGAGGACAACCAGTCCATCGCCGCAGCGCTGAACCACTCGGCGCTCAACATCGGCAACAGCCTGGGCGCCTTCCTCGGCGGCCTCGCCATCGCCGCGGGCCTCGGACTCGTCGCCCCGGCGTGGGTGGGAGCGCTGCTCGCCCTGGGCGGACTGGTCGTCGCCGTGGTGTCGTACCGCGTCGAGGACCGCAGCGGACGCCACCCCGAACATCGGGTGCCGGCGGCCGAAGCCGCGCAGACCGCGATCACCGGTTCGATCCCGACGCAGCGCTGAGCGCGCGTCGTGTCGACCACGGGCCGGCGGCTGACGCGGCGCTGAACGTTGGCGCGAGTGTCCCGGACACGCCGCCTTGGGGTCCGGGGATGCGGAGTGTTCTGGACACTCGACGGTGTGTGCGGGCGGTCGCGGCGACGGCGCGCCGCTCGGGTGAGTGTCCGGAACGCGCCGGGCATGCGTCCAGGTGCCGGCTCGCCGCGGCAGCGGCGCGGCCCTAACACGGAACGCACGACCTCTTCCCCGACCGACGAGGGGCCGGAGGGAACGGATGCCGCGGTGCCCGGCATCCGGGATCATCAGGTCGCGAAAAGGCGACGCAGGTGCAGGGCGACGGCGGCGGTCTCGATGAGGAAGCCGTCGTGGCCGAAGTCGCTCGAGAGCACGACGGCGTCGTCTCCGTCGAGCGTGTTCGGGATGCCGCGGGCGATGCGATGCTGCCCGTCGATGCGGAACAGGCGGTCGCTGTCGATGCCGAGCACCAGGGTCGTCGCCGTGACGCGTCCCAGGGCGTCTTCGACGCCGTCGCGGTCGCGGCCGACGTCGTGCGAGTTCATGGCCTCGACGAGGGTGAGGTAGCTGTTCGCGTCGAAACGGCGGGTGAACTTGTTGCCGTGGAAATCGAGGTACGACTCGACGGCGAAGCGTCCGCCGCGGCCCAGCGGGCTCACCCCCGACTGCCATGAACGTTGGAATCGCTGGTTGAGCTCGGTCGGGCTGCGGTAGTTCAGCAGTGCCATGCGCCGAGCGAGGGCGAGTCCGCGGTGCGGGCCGTCGCCGTCGCCGGCGTCGTAATACTCGCCGCCGGCGAAGCGGGGGTCGATGCGCACGGTGTCGAGCTGCACCGAGTTCAGGGCGATCTGGTCGGCGGTCGTGATCGGCGGGGCCGAGAGGATCGCGGCGCGGGCGACGCGGTCGGGGTGGCCGACGGCCCACTCGATCGCGTGCATTCCGCCCATCGACCCGCCGACCACGGCGAACCACCGCTCGACGCCGAGCTCGTCGGCGAGCAGGGCCTGAGCCTCGACCTGGTCGCGGATCGTGAGGTAAGGGAAGCGCGAAGCCCACTCGTAGCCGTCGGGGGCGATGCTCGCCGGTCCCGTCGAGCCCTGGCATCCGCCCAGCATGTTGGGGGCGACCACGAACCAGCGGTCGGTGTCGATGGCCGCACCGGGGCCCACGAGGTCGCTCCACCACCCGGCGGTGGGGTGCCCCGGACCGGCGGCACCGCGCACATGGCTGTCGCCGGTGAGCGCGTGGAGGATCAGCACGGCGTTGTCGCGGGCGGGCGAGAGCTGTCCCCACGTCTCGTACGCGAGACGCACGTGGGGCAGCGACTGCCCGGTCTCGGTCGCGAACGCGCCGAACGAGGCGAATCGGCGGTCCCCCGCGGGGTCGCCGTCGCGCCACGCGCCGGTCGCCGGGGGGCGTCCGAGCAGCGATCGGGCATCGGCCTCCGTCACCGGGGCCGAGGGCACCGTGTCTTCGGAGATCTGCCAGTCCATGGCATCCATTCTCGTCGGTCGCCGATGGTCCGACCGGACTGTTACGTCGATGTCGGAGACCGCGCGTACGATTCGGCGCATGGGTGCATGGAGCGCAGAACCGTTCGGGAACGACACCGCCGCCGACTGGGCGTACGAGCTCGAAGGGCAGACCGACTGGAACGTCGTGCATGACGCACTGCGCGTCGCCGCCGATACGGAGGGCTCGCAGCTCGACTCCGACGCCGCGACGGTGGCGATCGCGGCCGCCGAGGTCGTCGCGCGGGGGCTGGGGCGGGTGCCCGGCCGGGCCTTCTCCGACGCGGTCACGGCGTTCGTGGCGCGCGCGTCGGCGCCGTCCGCCGAGTTGGTGTCGTTGGCTGACGCCGCGGTCGTCCACGCGACCTCCGATGACGGTGAACTGGCCGAGCTCTGGGAGGACGACCCCGACTGGCACGCCGAGAACGAACGCCTGCGCGCAGCGCTGACCACCGTCTGACCTCCTTGTCCAGCCCCCGCCTCCGGCGCGGAGGGCTGGCCAGAATCGCCGCATGGCGACCTTCCTTCTCATTGCGGCCTCGAGCGACATCGGCGGGGCGACCGCGACCCGACTGCGCGACGCCGGTCATCGCGTTGTCACGACGGCGCGGGATTCCTCGGTCATCGAGCCCGACTTCGTTCTGGATGCCACGGACTTCGACGCCGTCGACCGCGTGGTCGGCGAGGTGGGCGAGCTCGACGGCATCGCGGTGTTCGCGGGCTCGATGCTGCTCAAGCCCGCGCACCTGACCTCGCGCGAGCAGTACGACGGCCTCATCGCCGCCTCTCTGACCACGTCGTTCGCCGCCGTGCGCGCCGCCGGGACGCACATGCGCGACGGTGGCTCAGTGGTGCTGGTGTCTTCGGCCGCGGCCCTGGCGGGACTGCCGAACCACGACGGCATCGCCGCCGCGAAGGCCGGGGTCATCGGGCTAACGCTGTCGGCCGCCGCCAGTTACGCGTCGCACGGGCTGCGGGTGAACGCCGTCGCGCCGGGCCTGGTTGAGACGCGGCTGACCGCGAAGCTCACGTCGACCGACATGTCTCGGAGAGTGTCGGGGGCCATGCACCCCCTCGGACGTCTGGGAGAACCCGAGGACGTGGCTCGGGCGGTGGAGTTCCTGCTCTCGCCCGAGAACGCGTGGATGACGGGGCAGATCATCGGGGTCGACGGGGGCCTCGGGAGCCTGCGGCCGCGCCAGAAGGTCTGACGCGGGCGTCGCGCGGTGCGCGGCGCGTGATCAGCGGAGGGCGTGGGGCGGGGTGAGGGTCGCTGCGCGGTGAGGGTCCTCCCGTCATCCCTCGCCCTCCGCTCGTCACCCGACGCCGACCTGCGCGCGCTGCGCAACGCCGAGCTGCCCGCGCGCTTCGCGACGCGACGCGCCGGACACGAAGACGACGCGTCCCTCGACGCCGTTTCGCGAGCGCGAGTCAGACGCGCGAGGCCTCGGACAGGCGCCGCGCGGCGGCGAGGGCCTGGTCGAGGTCGGCCTTGAGGTCGGCGATGTTCTCGAGACCCACCGACAGGCGCACGAGGCCCGGCGTGACACCGGCGGTGAGCTGCTGCTCGGGCGTGAGCTGGGAGTGCGTGGTGGATGCCGGGTGGATGACGAGCGAGCGCACGTCGCCGATGTTGGCGAGGTGGCTGAACAGGCTCAGCGAGTTGACGAACTCGCGACCTGCCTCGACACCGCCCTTGAGCTCGAACGAGAGCACGGCACCCACGCCCTTGGGGGCGTAGTTGTTCGCGGCGGCGTACCAGGGCGAGGTGGGCAGGCCCGAGTAGTTCACGGTCGCGACATCGGGGTGCGACTCGAGCCACTCCGCGATCTCTTGCGCGTTCTGCACGTGACGCTCGACGCGCAGCGACAGGGTCTCGATGCCCTGGATGAGCTGCCAGGCGCTCTGCGGCGCGATGGAGGCACCCAGGTCGCGCAGCAGCTGCACGCGCGCCTTGATGATGTACGCGAGACCGTCGCCGACCGCCTGCGTGTACACGGCGCCGTGGTACGAGGGATCGGGCGTGGTCAGGCCCGGGAACCGGTCGGAGTGCTCCGACCACGGGAAGGTGCCGCCGTCGACGATGACGCCGCCGATCGTGGTGCCGTGGCCGCCCAGGAACTTGGTCGCGGAGTGCACGATGATGTCGGCGCCGTGCTCGAAGGGACGGATGAGGTAGGGCGTCGCGATCGTGTTGTCGACGATGAGCGGCACGCCGGCCTCGTGCGCGACATCGGCGACCGTGCGGATGTCGAGCACGTTGATCTTCGGGTTTCCGATGGTCTCGGCGAAGAAGAGCTTGGTGTTGGGACGCACGGCGGCACGCCAGGCGGCGGGGTCGTCCTGGTTCTCGACGAACGTCGTCTCGATGCCGAGCTTCGCGAGGGTGTACTTGAAGAGGTTGTAGGTGCCGCCGTAGATCGAGCTCGACGACACGATGTGGTCGCCGGCCTGTGCGATGTTGAGCACGGCGATGGTCTCGGCCGCCTGGCCGCTGGCGACGAGCAGAGCACCCGTGCCGCCCTCGAGCCCCGCGACGCGCTGCTCGACGACGTCTTGCGTGGGGTTCTGGATGCGCGTGTAGATGTTGCCGAACTCGGCCAGCGAGAACAGGTTCGCGGCGTGGTCGGCGTTGTCGAACACGTACGAGGTGGTCTGGTAGATCGGCGTGGCCCGCGCCTTGGTGACCGGATCGGGCTGGGCACCGGTGTGGATCTGCTTGGTCTCGAAACGCCAGTTCTCGGATGCCGACATGGCCGCTCCTCAGCTCGGGTGGCCTGGGCGGTCGCCGTGGCCTGATGCGAGCGTAGACACCGCCTCCGACATCGACAACAGGGGAGGACACGGGCCGTAACACCCGTGTCGGAGGTGCCCGGTAGCGTGGATGCCATGACGCGACGTGCAGTGGTGACCGGGGCCAGTTCGGGTATCGGAGAGGCGACGGCGCGACTGCTGCGCTCGCGCGGGTGGGACGTGGTGGGCGTTGCCCGCCGGGCCGATCGGCTCGCGGCGCTCGAGGCCGAGACCGGTGTCGTCGCCCGCGCGGCCGATCTCACCGTCGCCGACGACATCGCCGACCTGTCGGCCTGGCTCGCCGAGACCGGTGGCGTCGACGCGCTGGTGCAGGTGGCCGGTGGGGCGCGCGGCACCGACCGGGTCGAAGACGGTGACGCCGACGACTGGCGCTGGATGTTCGAGGCCAACGTGCTCTCGTCGCAGCGGCTCGTGGCATCCCTTCTCCCGCTCCTCCGCGAGGCCGCGACGCGCGTCGGGCACGCGGACGCGTTGTTCGTCACCTCCACCGCCGCGCAGACGGCGTACCCGGGCGGGGCGGGGTACAACGCCGCCAAGGCGGGCGAGGCCATGCTCGTGAACGCCCTGCGGCTCGAACTGAACGGCGAACCGATCCGTGTGATCGAGATCGCGCCGGGCATGGTGCGCACCGAGGAGTTCACCCTCAACCGCGTGGGCGGCGACCACGATGCCGTCGACAAGCTCTACGAGGGTGTCGGGGCCCCCCTGGTCGCCGACGACGTCGCCGACGTCATCGCCTACGCGCTCGATGCACCGGGGCACGTCAACCTCGATCTCGTGACGATGCGCCCCGTCGCGCAGTCGGCGCAGCACCTGCTCGCGCGGGGGCCGCTGCGCCCCCGTCAGAGCGAGCGCCCGGAATAGCCGAGAGGCCGTCTCCGCCGCGATCACCGCCAGCCCATCGATCCTCGGCCGGTCGAGCCCGAGGTAGTCGTTCAGGCCACCTCGCCGCGTGCGGCGTGGGCGGCGGTCTCGGTCTCGGCACTGTCGGCGAACGCCACTTTCGGCACGAAGAACAGCAGCACGGCCGCGGCGAATCCGCCCGCCGCGCAGATCGCCCACACCGTCAGGTAGCCCGCGAGCGGTGCGGCGGTGGCGGCCACGGCCGCCCCGGCTCCACCGGCGAGGACCACGCCGAAGACGGCGGACGACATCGTCCCGCCCACGGTCTTGGTGGTGTTGGTGAGGGCGGATGCCACCCCCGTCTGCCCGCGAGGAGCGGCGGCGGCCGCGGCCGCGGGCATCGCCGCGACGAGGGCGCCCGAGCCCATCCCGGCGATCGCGAGGCACAGCAGCACCTGCCAGAGCTCGACGTGCAGGGGGAGCAGGAGCGCGTATCCCGCGCCCACGAGCGTCGCCGCCCCGATCAGCATCGCGCGCGGACTCGCCCACCGCGAGGTCACGGCGAACAGCACGGCGCCGACGATGAGCGAGACGAGGTAGACGCCGATGACGTTCGACCGGTCCGCGGCGTCGAGCCCCAGGCCGTAGCCGAGCGCGCGGTCGGTGCCGGCGTAGGTCGCGAGCGGGCCCTGCGCTCCCAGCAGGCTGATGCCCACGAGGAAGGCCGTGGCCTGCACCGGCCACATCTCGGGCCGGCGCAGCACGCGGATGTCGATGGCCGGATCGCGTTGGCGAAGCTCGAACAGCACGAAGACCACGCCCAGCACGAGGCCCGCGGCCAGCAGCCCGACGATCGCGATCGGACCCGGGCCGTCGGGGAGCCGCACGAACGACAGGGCGCCGGTGACGCAGAGCAGGGCGCCGGCGAGGATCGTGAAGCCGCCGATGTCGAGGCGGCGGTCGCTCGTCGACGGCTCGGACTCGGGCACGCCCCACCAGATCACCAGGCAGATGAGCGTCACGACGATCGCGGGGACGGCGAGCGAGAGGCGCAGATCGCCCCCGGTCGCGGTGAAGAGGCGCCCCGCGGCCAGGGCGCCGATGATCGCGCCGGCCTGCAGTCCCACGACGAGCAGACCTGCGGCGCGGCGGGTCTGCGACACCCCCCGCTGCTGCCGGCGTCCACGGTCGAAGATGAGGGCGATCTCGAGCGGCAGCCACACGACGTAGAAGCCCTGCAGGGCCCAGGCCAGCAGGAACGTCGTGAACGAGTCGGCGAAGACGAGCCACCAGCTCGCCGCCGCGGTCGCGATCGCCGAGAACAGCAGCACGCGCTTGTGCCCGAACATGTCGCCGAGTTTGGCCAGCACCGGCAGCACGAGCGCCGACAGCAGAAGCTGCGCGGCTTCGAACCAGTTGACGTCGGCGTCGCGGATCCCCAGGTGCGTGACGATGTCGGGCAGCAGGGGGACGTAGAACCCCTGAAGGATGCCGCTGGCGAGCTCCACCAGCACGAACCACCCGATGAGCCCCGCGGTCACCCCGAGCGCCGAGGTGCGCACCCGTCCGACCGCACCCGAGATGCGCGACATGGCGCGACGATAGCACCGCCGCCGTCCTCGGCATCCGCAATCGACTCCCCGCCGGGGTGCCACGATCGCACCGGGCACCCCGCGATGAGGCGGCATCGGGCGCGGCGGCGTCTCGATCACGCCCTAGGGTGAGACGAGTCGACGAGAGGAGTCCGGTGTGACGGACGAGCGCGAGCGGTTGAGCTGGGACGATTTCGGGGTCGCCACGCGCGACATCTCCCGGGCGATCGTCGCCGACGGGTTCCACCCCGAGGTGGTCGTCGCGATCGCCCGAGGCGGACTGCTGCCGGGCGGCGCCATCGCGTACGGACTGGGTGTGAAGAACTGCGGCGCTCTCAACGTCGAGTTCTACACCGGCGTCGGCACCGTCCTCGATGCGCCCGAACTGCTGCCCCCCGAGCTCGACCTGTCGTACCTCACCGGACGACGGGTGCTCCTCGTCGACGACGTCGCCGACAGCGGTCGCACCCTCGACCTCGCCGTGAAGCTCCTCGGCCGGCACGGCGCCGAGACCCGTTCGGCCGTGATCTACACGAAGCCGTCGACGATCATCACCCCCGACTACGCGTGGAAGGACACCGATCTCTGGATCGACTTCCCCTGGTCGCACCAAGGGTCGGTGCACGAAGAAGACGCCGCGTGAGCGGCAAGACTCTCGCGCAGCTCGCCGATGCCGGCCTGATCGACGCGTCGTGGCTGACGCCCCTCGCCCCCGTCGCCGACGACATCGCGGCGCTCGGGGAGCGCCTGCGCACCGAGGGGCAGCCGTACCTCCCCGCCGGTGACCTCGTGCTGCGTGCGTTCCGCACGCCGATCGACGCGGTGCGCGTGCTGATCGTCGGCCAGGATCCGTACCCCACCCCGGGGCACCCGATCGGCCTGTCTTTCGCGGTCGACCCGCACGTGCGGCCCGTGCCGCGGAGCCTGTCGAACATCTACCGCGAACTCTCCGACGACCTCGGGATCGCCCCCGCGCCGCACGGCGACCTGTCGGCCTGGGGCGCGCAGGGCGTCATGCTGCTGAACCGCGTGCTCACCGTGGCGCCGGGCTCCCCGGCATCCCATCGGGGGTGGGGGTGGGAGCGCGTGACCGACCACGCCATCCGCAGCCTCGTCGCCCGCGAGGCTCCGCTGGTCGCGGTGCTGTGGGGGAAGGATGCCATGAACCTGGCCCCCCTGCTCGGTGACACCGCCATCGTGTCGTCGCCGCATCCGTCGCCCCTGTCGGCCAGCCGGGGGTTCTTCGGCTCGAAGCCGTTCTCGCGGGTCAACACCCTGCTCGAGGAGCAGGGCGCGGACCCCGTCGATTGGCGTCTCCCGGCCTGACGACGTCGCCGCGCGGCCCGGGGTCACACGCTCGAAACGCCGCTGTGCGTAAAGTGTCGAGCGTGCTGGAAGAGGAGTACGAGAAGGCCCGCCGTCGGTTGCCCACGCACCTGCGGCGTGCGCCGGAGCCCGAACGACCGTTCACGTATGAGATCCGCCCGGCCACTGAGGCCGACATCCCCCACATCCGCGAGATCTACAACTATTACGTGCGCAATTCCGTCGTGACCTTCGACGAGAAGGCCTGGTCGATCGCGAAGTGGCGCGACAAGTTCGCCACGCTGAACAAGCTCGGACTGCCCTTCCTCGTGGCGGAGTCGCCCAGCGGTCAAGTGCTCGGGTACGCGCTGGTGCAGCCCTGGCAGTCCAAGTCGGCGTACCGGTACACGGTCGAGAACTCGATCTACCTCGGTCAGGCCGCGGCGGGCAAGGGACTCGGCCGCGCCCTGCTGGAGGCGCTGATCTCCGCGTGCCAGGAGCTCGGCATCCGCGAGATGGTCGCCGCGATCAGCGACAAGGGCGCCGACGCGTCGATCGCCCTGCACGAGAAGCTGGGGTTCACCGAGGTGGGTCGCATGGGCCGCGTGGGCTTCAAGTTCGGCCGCTGGCTCGGGGTCGTGTACCTGCAGAAGAGCATCGTGTCGAAGAAGAAGCGTCGGAGGCTGTTCGGCTGACGCGAGCCGCGCGCCTCTCGGGTCAGCGCCGCCGCGGCGTCGACGGTGCGGCCCGGCGCACTTCGTCGACGAGCGTGCGCCAGGGACCGTCGACCTGACCGTCGCCGAGTCGCACCCGCCGCACGGCGATGCCTCCGCGATGCACCTCGATGCGCCACTGATAGCGGTCGGCACCCGACGACGTCGAGGGGGCGGCATCCCACGGGCAGCTCTCGACGAGTTCGCGCCACTGAGCAAGACGCGCCGGGTCGGGCTCGGCCCGCCACTGCTTCTGGAGCCCGGCAAGGCCACCCGAGCGCACGACGACCACGGCGAAGCGCTCGTCGTTCGCGGCGTCAGGCTGCGGCATCCTCCTCGACGCCGACTGCGACCCATGCGGCGCGGACGGCGGCGACCTCCTCGGACTCCTCACCGTACTCGCTGGCGGCGGTGGCGCGCGTGGCGGCGGCGAAGGCGGCGAAGTCGGCGGTGGGCGAGAGGGTGCCCGCGGTGAGCGTGCGGTACCAGATGAGTCCGGCGCGCTCCCAGGCGAAGCCGCCCAGTGTCGTCGCCGCGACGTGGAAGGCGCGGTTGGGGATGCCGGAGTTGATGTGCACACCCCCGTTGTCGTCGTCGGTCTCGACGTAGTCGCGCATGTGTCCGGGCTGCGGGTCGGTGCCGAGCACGTCGTCGTCGTAGGCGGTGCCGGGTGCTTTCATCGACCGCAGTGCTTCGCCCTGCACGTCGGGCGCGAAGATGCCCGCGCCGATCAGCCACGACGCTTCGTCGGCGCTCTGGCCGAGCCGGTGCTGCTCGGCGAGGGCGCCGAACACGTCGGACAACGACTCGTTCAGGGCGCCGGACTGCCCCTGGTACTCGAGACCCCCGGCGGCCTCGGTCACCCCGTGGCCGAGCTCGTGCGCGATGACGCTGAGCGAGCGGGTGAACCCGACGAACACCTCGCCGTCGCCGTCGCCGAACACCATGCGCTCGCCGTTCCAGAACGCGTTGTCGTAGTCGTCGCCGAAGTGCACCGTCGCGAGCAGCGAGCCGCCCGCCGCGTCGATGCCGTCGCGCGCGAAGGCGTCCCAGAAGAAGTCGTAGGTGGCACCGAGACCGTCGTACGCCTCGTCGACGGCGGCGTCGCCGACGGGCTCTTCGTCTTCGCTGCGCACGCGTCGACCGGGCAGGTTCTCGCTGTTCTGCGCGTCGGAGATGATGCGATCGGGGGCGGGAACCGCTTCGGCGACGAGCGCGTCGCCGTCGATCGACAGCCGGAGCCGGGTGCGTGTGGGCCGCGGCGGGCGCGGCATCGCCAGGGTCTTGCGTGCCGCGGCGGCCGCGCGTGCGAGCCGCGGGTCGTCGGTGGACGCGAGCCGATCGAGCAGGAACGGGGGAACGATGCCGGGGTACATGCGCCGAGGTTAGCGCCGACCTCCGACATCGCGGCATCCCTTGCTCACGCGCACGACGGCGCTCCGCAGCGCACGGGATGGGGCCATCCGCGCGAAGACCGCCGCGCCGAAGCCCGTTCCCGGGGCGGCGGTGAAACTTCAGCGCGGCAGGGTCGGGATCGACGCCAGCAGCTGCCGCGTGTACGCCGCCTGGGGCTGCAGCAGCACCTTCTCGGTCGGGCCCTGCTCGACGACCTTGCCGTCCTTCATCACCACGACCTGGTCGCACACGCTCTGCACGACGCCGATGTCGTGCGAGACGAGCACCAGGGTCAGGTCTTCTTCGGCGCGCAGGCGCGCGAGGAGGCGCAGGATCTGCGCGCGCACGGTCACGTCGAGGGCCGACAGCGGCTCGTCGCCGACGAGGATCCGCGGGCGGTGCACGATGGCGCGCGCGAGCGCGATGCGCTGGCGCTGACCGCCCGAGAACTCGTGGGGGAAGCGCGAAGCCATGTCGGCATCGAGGCCGACCTGCACGAGCACGTCGCGCACCCGGGCGCGCCGGCCGCCGTCGACGCCCAGGGCCCAGAGGGGTTCGCCCACGATGCGACCGACGTCCATGCGCGGATCGAGCGACGCGTACGGGTCTTGGAACACCATGCCGGTGGTGCGGCGCAGCCAGTGCAGCGAGCGGGCGGAGCCGCCGGCGACGACGGGGCGCCCCGTCACCTCCACGGTGCCCGCCGACGGGGTGTCCAGGCCCAGCAGCAGCCGGACGAGCGTGGACTTGCCCGATCCCGACTCGCCGATGATCCCCACCGCCGAGCCCGCGAGCACCGACAGGTCGACGTCGTCGAGGGCCGTCGTGCGTTCGGGCCGGGCGAAGCCCTTCCGCGGTGCGGGATAGGTGCGCGAGAGCCCGCGCGCGTGGATGAGCGTCTCGGTCATGGCGTCTCCCCACCGGTCGGCGCGGCGTCGGGGGCGGCGGCGGTCGCGCCGGACCCGCCCGCGTCGCGCTGTGCGGGCTCGACCGGCACGCCGGCCGGGGTCGCGGCATCGTGACCGGCGGTCTCGGGATGCCAGAGCGTCGCCGTCGCGTCACGCAACAGCGCTCGCGTGACCGGCGACGACGGTGCCCGCAGCAGGTCGGCGACCGCTCCGTGCTCGACCACGCGGCCGTGCTCGAGGACCACGGCGTGGGTGGCGACCTGCGCCAGCACCGCGAGGTCGTGGGTGATGAAGACGAGGGACATCCCGGCGTCGTGGACCAGGGACCGCAGCAACGACAGGATCCCGGCCTGGATGGTGACGTCGAGGGCCGTGGTCGGTTCGTCGGCGATCAGCAGACGGGGACGGCACGCGAGCGCCATCGCGATCGCGACCCGCTGGCGTTGACCGCCCGAGAGCTGGTGCGGATAGCGCGCGACGATGCGCTCCGGATCGGGAAGGGCGACGCGTTCCGCCTCGATCACGGCGCGGCGGGCCGCCTCGCGGCGGGAGACGCCCTCGTGGATGCGCACCGATTCGCCGATCTGGCGCCCGACCGTGCGGATGGGGTTGAGAGCTGTCCGCGGCTCCTGGAAGACCATGCCGATGTCGTCGCCGCGCAGTCTCGCGAGCTCGCGGTCGTCGAGACCCAGGATCTCGCGGTCGTTCCATCTCACGCTCCCCGAGGCCCGGGCGTCGTCGGGTAGCAGCCCCAGGATCGCCAGGGCGGTGAGGGACTTGCCCGAGCCCGATTCGCCGATGATGCCCACCCGCGCGCCGTCGGGCACCTCGAACGACACGCCGTCGACGACGGCGCGGCCGCCGATCTCGACGCGCAGGTCTTTCACGACGAGGCTCATGCGACCACTCCCGGAACGTGGGTGCGGGCGGCGGGTGCACGCTGGGCCAGCGTCGGGTCGGCGGCTTCGCGCAGGGCGTCGCCGAGCAGGTTGAGCCCCAGCACGGTGAGGGTGATCGCCAGCCCCGGCCAGACGACGGTGAGCGGGTGCACCGAGATGTACGACTGCAGATCGCTCAGCAGGACGCCCCACGACGGTTGGGTGACCGGGGCGCCGAAGCCCAAGTACGACAGTCCGGCCTCGGCGAGCACGGCGACCGCCATGCCCCACGACAGCTGCACGATGAAGACGGGGGCGACGTTGGGCAACAGGTGGCGGGTGAGGTTCTGCCAGGGGGTCAAGCCGCTGGCACGCCCCGCGAGCACGAAGTCGCTGTGCAGCACGCGACGCAGTTCCGGGCGCGTCACGCGGGCGATGTTGACGCCGAAGCCGATCCCCACCGACCAGATGACCACGGCGAGCGAGCCGCCCCAGACGGCCGAGATCATCATGGCGATGATGAGCACGGGGAAGGCGATCAGGATGTCGACGAGCACGGCGATGCTCTCGCGGATCCACCGCGCGGTGAGCGAGCCGAGGGCGGCGAGGGCGAGGCCGAGCACCGACGCGACCATTCCGGCCCCGACCGCGACGACGATCGTCGTGCGCGCCCCCGCCATGAGCAGGCTCGCGATGTCGCGACCGTTGTTGTCGGTGCCGAGCACGTGCGGCCACGAGGGGGAGAGCCAGCGCGCACGCGCGTCGACGGCGGCGGGATCGAACGGCGTCCACACCAGCGACACCACGGCCGTGATCACCAGGAGCACGACGATCAGGATGCCGAACCGGCCGGTGCCCAGATTCCACAGGCGTTTCAGGGTGCTCACGAGGCCTCCCGCTGGCGGGGATCGATCAGGCGGTGCACGAGGTCGACGACGAAGCCGACGAGCAGCACGAACCCGGTGAGGGCGAGCAGCTCGCCCTGCACCTTCGGGAGGTCGCGCGCCGCGACGTCGGCGACGAGCATGCGGCCGACGCCGGGAAGGGTGAACAGCTGCTCGATCACGACGGCGCCGACGATGATGCCGGCGATCTGCAGTCCGAGCACCGTGATCACCGACAGTCCGACGTTCGGCAGTCCGTGGCGCACCAACGCCCGCGTGCGGGTCAGTCCCTTCGCCGCGGCCGTGCGCACATAGTCCTGCCCGAGGGCTTGCAGGGTGGCGCTGCGGACAAACCGCAGGAGCATCGCGCCCTCGACCACGCCGATGGTGAGCGCGGGGAGCACGAGGGCGCGGAACGCCGCCCCGGGGTCGTTCCACCCGGCGCGGGGAAACCCCTGCGGCGGCAGCCAGCCCAGCCAGACGGCGAACACGACCACCAGCAGCATCCCCGCCCACACCACCGGCACGGCGGCCAGGGCCTGTGACGCGACGCTGAGGGCGGTCCCCCCGGCGGTGCGCCGGCCGAGGGCCGACAGCACTCCGAGCGGGATGCCGATGAGCAGGGCGACCGTGAGCGACATGACCGCGAGGGGTACGGTGACCCGCGCCTTGTCGAGGAGTTCGGCGGCGACCGATTCGCCGGTGACCAGGGAGGTACCCAGATCGCCTCGCAGCAGCCCGCCGATCCAGTCGAAGTACTGCGTCCACAGCGGCACGTCGAGGCCCAGGCTCTCGCGCAGGGCGGCGACCTGTTCGGGGGTCGACTGCGTTCCGGCGATCAGCTGCGCGACGTCGCCGGGGAGCACCCGCAGCGACAGGAAGATCAGCGCGCTGGCCACGGCCAGGCCCAGGAGAAGCAGGCCCAGCCGTGTCAGCGCGTAGCGGATCACTCCGAGGAGACCGTCACGCCCGCGAGGGGCAGGCGCACGTTGAGCGAGTTCTTCGGGAAGTTCGCGACGTTCGTGCCGACCGCGGTGCGCGGGGTGGCCAGGAGCAGCCAGTCGGCGGCATCCTCGTCGTCGACGATGCGGGCGGCCTCGGCGAGCAGGTCGGAGGACTGCTGCTCGTCGGTGGTCGCCTGGGCCTGCGCGTACAGGCTCTGCACCGTCGCGTTGTCGTACCCGAAGTAGTACGTGGGGTTCGCCCAGTTGCCGAAGTCCCGCGCCTCGACGTGACGCACGAAGCTCAGGTCGTAGTCGTGGTTCGTGTAGACGTCCTGCAGCCAGGTCGAGAAGTCCACCGATTCGACCTTGAGCGTGACGCCCACGTCGGCGAACGACGACACGAGGAACGTCGGGATCGACGTGGGGTAGACGTTGGGGATCGTCAGCGTCAGCTCGAGGTTCTCGGCACCGGCCTGGGCGAGCAGGTCGCGGGCGCGGTCGGGGTTGTACGACACGCTGCCCGTGAGGTCTTCGTACCCGGGGTCGAGCGGGGGGATCGGACCGTTCAGGGTCTGCGCGGCGATGACCGTCTCGACGAGGGCGTCATGGTCGATGGCCAGACGCAGGGCTTCGCGCACCCGCTGGTCGGTGAGGGGGGCGCGCTGGTTGTTGAACGCCAGAGTCGCCTTGTCGGTGGTCAGGCCCGTGTCGATCGTGAAGTTCCCGGTGCCCTCGACCTGGCTCTGCAGTTCGGGGTCGACCTCGAGGGCGACGTCGAGGTCGCCGCTGACGGCGGCGTTGACGGCCGCGCTGCGGTCGGGGATGTAGTCGAGGACGACCTCGGCGACGCCGGCCTTGTCGCCCCAGTACCCGTCGTATCGGGCGAGCGTGAGGCTCTGACCGGTGTTGCGCGACGCCACCGTGAACGGCCCGGTGCCGTTCGCGGCGGTCTGGAAGTTCGTCGTGTCGGCGTTCTTGAACACGAGTCCGGCGCGGCCGGTGAGGGTGAACAGGAAGTCGATGTTCGGCTGCGCGAGCGTCAGTACGACGGTGGACGCGTCGGGCGAGGCGATCGAGGCGACGTTGGCGAGGTCGGCGCTGTTCTGGATGGTCGCGTCGTCCTTCGCCGTCTGCAGCGAGGTGACCACGTCGTCGGCGGTCATCGCGGTGCCGTCGTGGAAGGTCACGCCCTCTCGCAGGGTGAAGGTGTAGGTCAGCCCGTCGGGCGAGATGGTCCACTCCGTGGCCAGGGCCGGGACGATCGCGTTGTCGTCGTCGCCGTTGCGGGTCACGAGACCCTGGTAGACGTTGTCGACGAGGGCCTGTTCGAGGGCGGCTCCACTCGTGTGGCGGATGTCGAGGTTCGACGGTTCCAGCGACAGACCCACCGTGAGGGTGGCGTCGGGGTCGACGGCACCGGTCGGGGCCGATGCGGTGTTCCCGCCGGTGCAGGAGGTGAGGAGGAGGGCTCCGATCAGGAGCGCGCTCGTGGCGAGGGCGGTGCGGCGCAGCATTGCGGGGATGTCCTTTCGCAGGCCGAGGGCATCCGAGTGCTGTGGATGCCGTGCATGGGGTGGGAACAGCCTACTTTCACCCGCATTCCCTCCACGTCCTTCATGACGGTGCGCGACGCCGTATGACGAGGAACCCGCCTTCGGGTGAGCCCCGCGGGCCGCGCCGAGGCTCAGGCGGGGGCGGCCGCGTCGCGGATGATGTCGTCGAGCGCCGCCGGGTCTTCCTCCTGCGCGTTGTGGCCGGTGGGGAGCACGCGCACGGCGGCACCGGGCACCCGTTCGACGAACTGGTCGGCGTCGGCCGCGGTGACGAAACCGCGTTCCCCGCGGATCAGCGTGATCGGGGCGGAGACACCGGCCACGTCGTCCCACCCGGTGCTCGAGAGCACCGCGCGAACGGCATCCGGGGTCGTCGCGTCGGCACCGGCGTTCGCCGCCGCTGCGGCGAGGTGGGCGAAGTGGTGCTTCCACTCGACGCGGCCGTCGGCCCGCACGCGCGAGTTGAGGAAGACCCCGCGTTCCGCGGCGTCGCGCGTGCCGCCGAGCCCGAACGACAGGGCGCGGTCGACCAGCTCGTCGCGCGACGCCCAGTCGGTGGGGCCGGCGAAGAACGCGCGGATCTGCGCGGGCCCGGCGCTCGGATCGACCCCCGGGGTGATGTCGACGACCACGAGACGCGCGACGAGCTCGGGACGGGATGCCGCGACGGCGGCCGCCGTGAGCCCGCCGAGCGAGTGCCCGACCAGCGTCTGCGGGCCCTCGGTCCAGGCTTCGAGGGCGATCGCGACGTCGGGGGCCAGCACGCGCGCGACATAGGCGGCGTCGTCGCGCCACGAGGAGTCGCCGTGGCCCGGCAGGTCGAGGGCGAGGGCGGGGACCCCCAGGTGGAGCAGCGTCGTGTCCCACGTGTGGGCGTTCAGCCCGGCACCGTGCAGCAGGGTGACCACGGGCGGAGCGTCGCCCCACCGCAGGCCGCTCAGCGTGCGTCCGTCGGGCAGGGTGAGCTGCACCCGCTCGACGGAGGGGACGTCGAGGCCGAGATCGTCGGCCTGCGCGGGAAGGAACGAGAACTCGTCGACCTCGGGCATGACAGCCACCCTGTCATCGCGGGCCCGGATGCCGCCACCTCGGCGCCTCGGGGCGTCACGGCGGGCGTCACGGTCGGCGCCCGATCGACGGCAGGACGCGACCGGTGGGTCGGCGAAGGCGGCACCGGCCGCACCCGCCCGCCGTAGGCTGTCGCCATGGGCGAGGAACAGCGCGTGCACCTGTCGAAGAAGGCTCCCGAGGCCTATGCGGCCCTGCGATCGTTCTCGAACACGGTCGGCCGGATCGCCGCCGAAGCCGGCATCGACGCGCGGCTGCGCGAGATCGTGCAGATCCACGCGTCGCAGCTCAACGGCTGCGCCTTCTGCGTGCGCGTGCACGTCGACGCGGCGGTGAAGGCCGGCCTCGACGCCGACGTCATCGCCCAGATCGCCACCTGGCGTGAGTCGGGGGTCTTCGACGAGCGGGAGCGGGCGGCGCTCGAACTGACCGAATCGTTCACGTTCATCCACGAAGACGGCATTCCCGACGAGGTGTACGACCAGGCCGGCGGCATCTTGAGCGAGCAGGAGTACGTCGCCCTCAGCTGGGTGCTCGTGGCGATCAACGCCTTCAACCGCGTGGCGATCGCGGGTCGGTACCCCGTTCCCCCGCGCGGGGGGTCCGCCGGGGGCGTCGCCGACGGCCCCGCCCCCGCCGCCCACCTCCACGGCGAGGACCCCGCGTGACCGGGTCGCCGGAGTCGCGATCGTCCGCGTCGCGATCGCTCGTGTCGGGTGCGACGAACTTCCGCGACGTCGGAGGTCTGCCGACCCGAGAGGGACGCACGCGCGAGGGGGTGCTGTTCCGCTCCGGCAACCTCGTGCACCTCGACGACGTCGGGGTGCAGACGCTGCGCGAGCTCGGCATCCGGCGCGTGATCGACCTGCGCGACGAGGCCGAGGTGGCCCACGCACCCAGCCGCTTCGACGACGTGCCGGTCGACGTGCAGCACACCCCGCTGTTCCTCGGATCGGTGGCGTCGTTCTTCGCGCGCGATCTGAGCCTCGCCGACATGTACGACGGCATCGTCGACGACTCCGCCGACCGCGTCGTCGAGGTGGTGCGCGGCCTGCTCGACGCCCAGCCCGTGCTCGTGCACTGCACCGTCGGCAAGGACCGCACGGGGGTCACGGTGGCGATTGCGCTCGCCGCGGCGGGGGTGGATCGCGAGGCCGTCATCGCCGACTACGCGCGCACCGAGGCTCTGCTGCCCGCCGAACGCAACGCCGCCGTGCTCGCCGCGATCCGCGCGGTGCACCCCGGCAACGTGCACGTCGAGGACTTGGCGACCCGGTCTCCGGCGCCGGTGATGCGCGCACTGCTCGACCGGCTCGACCGCGAGTACGGCTCGCCGGCGGGCTACCTGCGGGCGCACGGGCTGAGCGACGACGAGCTGCGCCGGCTGCGTGCGGTGCTGCTGGGTTGAACCGCGGGGGCCGAAGCCCGCCGTCTCGTCGACGTCGAGATACAAAGGGGGAACTCAGGTTAGGCAACCCTTCACTCGCGGTATAGTGGGAGCCATCATGACCACCTCCACCGAGCACAACGACGCCGCGTGCCGCACGTCGCGGCACACCCGCGTGCAGCACCTGGTGACCGCCGACGAGACCTCTCTCGTCGAGCTCCAAGCTCTGCTCGCGACGTTGCCGATCTGCTCGACCGGGCGGGTGTTCGTCGAGGTGCCCGACGAGTCGTGGATCGGACGCATCGCCGCCCCCGCGCGCATGACGCTCTCGTGGCTCGACCGTTCGCGCCGCGGCGGCGCCCCCGGCACCGGGCGCGGTTGCGCCCCGGGCGAGGCCCTGGCGCGGGCCGTCGCCGGCTGGTCCGGCGAGATGCTGTGCTGCGACGACGACGCCACGCGCGTGTTCCTGCTGGGCGGCTACCTGGGTACCGCCGAGATCGTCGACGACCTGGTCGCGCGTCACGGCGTCGACGCGCAGTCGATCCACACGCCCGAGCGCTTCGGTCTGGCGACCGCGCGCTGACGCGAGCCTCGCGGCCTCGCGGCCTCGCGAAGACGCCGCAGCCGTCGACACCGACGCTGATGGGGCGGCTCAGCTGCCCCGCGGCACGTAGTTGCCCTCGATCAAGCCGGCCTCGATCTCGAAGCGGTTGCGCAGCGGATCGCGGCCCGCGAGCGCGTAGAGCACGGGCATGAGAAAGCCGTAGCGACGCCACTGGCGGTGATGCACGGCCTCGTGTCCGAGGACGACGTCGGTGGGGCGGGCGTCTCCGGTGAGGAAGCATCCCCCGACGCACACTCCGCCGCGCGGGAACGCCCACGAGGGCAGGCCGCGGAACACCCAGAGGCCCTGCCGCTTCTCGATGCGGCCGGTGCTCCACAGCGATCCCCACACCCACCCGACCGTGCAGCCGTACCAGTAGCCGACGCGGCTGACGGGGGAGTCGAGCAGCACGGCGGGAATGAAGCGGTCCCAGACGCGACCGCGCGCGACGGCGCGGTCCGCGCGCTCGCGCCAGCCGGCCGGAGGGGGCGGGAGGGGGCTCATGCCAGGGCTCCGATCAGTCGAAGGATCGTTCCGAGATCGTCCACGGCGGCGGCGGGCGACGACGGGGAGAACTCGGTCAGGGTCGCCCCCGCCATCGGCATCCGTTCTCTCAGACGACGAATGGATGCCACGACGTCGGCCGTGCGCGCGCCGAAGGGCACGGGGTGGGCGACGCCAGAGATCTCGGCGGGATCGAGGACGTCGAGATCGACGTGCACGTAGACGCGCGAGGCCCCGGTGGCGACGACCGCGTCGGCCAGGGCGTCGGGGTCGGCCAACGCGTCGGCCGAGACGACGCGCACGGCGTTGTCGTCGACGTAGCGCTGCTCCTCGTCGTCGAGCGATCGGGTGCCCGCCAGCACGAGACGCGAGGCGGCGATGCCGGGGTGCAGGCGCAGGGGGTCTTCGCCCTCGCCCGTGATCGCGCGCAGCACCATGCCGGTGAACGCGCCGCTGGGGGAGGACGCGGGGGTGTGGAGGTCGGGGTGCGCGTCGATCCACACGACGGCGAGGTCGTCGTCGGCCACGGCCGCCACCGCGCCGAGGGCGACTCCGCAATCCCCGCCCACGACGATCGCCGGTTCGACGGAACCGCGTACGGCATCTTCGATCCGCTCGCGCATGCGCCAGAGGGCGGTGAGCCGGTGGACGCGCGTGCCCTGGGCGTCTCCTGCCTCGGTCGGGGCCTCGAGCACCATCGTCGAGGCACGGGGCAGGTCACCGGCGATGGCGTCGGCGCCGTCGATGAGCTGCATCGCCCGCGACGACGACGAGCCCTGCCACTGCGGGGCGACGATGAAACGCGTCATGGGTGTTCCTCGCGAAGAGACGAGAGTGCATCGCCCGGCGGGCCGGGCGATGCACTCTCGGTGTCGATCAGAGGTCGGGGCTGGGCGCGTCGATCGCGGCGCGCTGGGGGCCGCCGACCTTCAGCGCGGCGAGACGTGCCTCGACCTCGGTGAGCTCGCCCACGTCGTCGAGCGCGTTGAACTGGGCGTCGATGCTGGAAGCGGCGAGCTCCTGCTTGCCGGCGGCGAGGGCTTCTTCGCGACGGATCTTGTCTTCGAAACGGCCGAGCTCGCTGGTGGGGTCGAGCACGTCGATCGACTTGACGGCGTCGTGCACCTTGTTCTGGGCCTCGGCGACCTTGGCACGGGCCAGCAGCTCGCTGCGCTTGGAGCGCAGCTGCTCGAGCTTGCCCTTCATGCCGTTGAGGCCGTCCTTGAGCTTGTCGACGACCTCGGTCTGCGACGCGATCGTGGGCGCGGCCGACTTCGCCTCGCTCTCGGCGGTGATCTGACGCTGCAGGGCGATCTTCGCGAGGTTGTCGAACTTGTCGGCCTCGCTCGCGTTGCCGGTGGCGCGCAGCTCGTCGCCCTTGCGGCTGGCGGCGAGGGCCTTGTTGCCCCACTCGGCCGCCGCCTGCACGTCTTCTTGGTGGTCGCGCTCGAGCAGACGCAGGTTGCCGATGGTCTCCGCGATGGCCGACTCGGCGTCGGCGATCGAGTTCGAGTAATCGCGCACGAGCTGGTCGAGCATCTTCTGCGGGTCCTCGGCCTGATCGAGGAGCGAATTGATGTTCGCGCGAACGAGGGTCGAGATGCGACCGAAGATGGACTGCTTGGCCATGCGGGGTGTTCCTTCCTGAGGGCGACGATGTCGAGTCTGGTGTCGGATGCTACGAATTCTCTGTGATCGGCCCGGTCGCCGATAGGGGTGGATCAGCGTCGATTGACACGTCCTCCGCCGGAACGGCTGCGTCCGCCGCCGCCCCCGGCCCTGCCGCCTCCGCTGCGGGAGCGTCCGCCGCCGCCGAAGCCCCCGAAGCCGCCCGAGCCGCCGCTCCGTCCGCCGCCGCCGAAGCCGCCGAGGCCACCCAGGCCGCCGCCGCCGAAGCCGCCGCGTCGGCCACCGCCGCCGAGCAGAGAGTTGATCGCGATCCCGCCGAGCAGAGCGCCCATCATGTCGCCGCCTCCGCCCTGACCCCCGCCGCCGCCGAAGGCGCCGACGTCGTTCTGGGCGAGCGACCCCGCCTGCGAGCCCAGCTGCGCGGCGCGCTGGGCGAGCGACAGCGCCGCCGCCGGGTCGGTGGAGCGCGTCTGCTCCGCCTGCACGAGGGCGGCGCCGGCCTCGGCCAGGCGCGTGCGTGCGGTGGGCCCCACGGCTCCGCGCCGCGCCGAGATGAAGTCCTCGGTCGCCGACACCTGCGCGCGAGCCTGGGCCAGCGTGCCGTCGAGCTGGCTCTCGGCGCGGCGGCGTCGCTCGGCGGCGTCACGGGCTTCGTCGAGCACCGCGTCGATGGTCGCGTTGGCCTGCTGCAACTCCTCGAGGGCGCGCAGGGGACTGGGTCGCGGGGACGCCAGGGTCGCGCGGGCGGCGTCGAGCTGCGATCGCGCCGAGGCGGCCGCCCCGGCGATGCGTCCGTCGGTGTCGGTGAGCTGCGCCGCCGCCGCGAGGTCGCCCTCGATCTCGGCGACGAGTGCGCCGGCCCGCTGCTGCGCGTCGGCGAGGTCGGTGCCGAGAGTGGTGATCGCGCGCTCCAGCACGTCGGCCTGGGCGACCGCGGCTTGGGCGGCGCGGATGGCGACCGCCGCCTCGCCCGTGCGCCCGGCGCCGAGGGCCGCCTGCGCCGCGGCCGTCTGCTCAGCGGCGAGGTCGAGTCGGGCGCGCGCCTGCACGGGGTTGTCGGCGACGGTGGTCAGGGCGTCGTCGGCATACTGCGCACGCAGACGCGCGAGATCCGCCTCGGCCGCAGCCAGGGCCGCCGCGACGGCCGTCTGCTGCTGCGTCGTGGCGGCCAGGGCGGCGGGGGCGTCGGCCTCCAGCGCCCGCAACTCGTCGAAGGCCGCGGTCTTGGCATCGAGTGCCGCGTCGGCGGCGGCGCACAGGCGCAGGATCTCGGCGTACCCGGCGCGCTGCTGCTCGGGGGTCTCGGGGGTCTCGTCGTCGAGCTGCTGCTGGATCGAGAAGGCCGCGTCGAGGTCGGCCTTGGCCTGGGCCAGCACCTCGACGAACGGTGCGGCGGCGGCGTCGCCGAACTGGGCGCGGGCGAAGCCGAGCTCCTGCTCGCTGGTCTTGACGGCGTCGTCGGTGGCGACCAACGCCGACCCCGCGCGCCGGGAGAGGTCGTCGATGCTCTCGGCGGGGCCTCCCGCGGCGCCCGCCGTCGCGCGCCGACGACGCAGGCCGAACCACACGAGTCCGCCCGCGATGGCCACGAGGAGCAGGCCCACCACCACGATGGGTCCGATCGCCGGTCCGCTCTGCGTGGCGGGAGTGGGCGGGGGAGCGGGCTGGTTGCCCCCCGCTTCGGAGTAGGCGGCGCGGATGCCGTCGGCCGCCGAGATCGCCGCCCCCGCGTCGTCGCCCGCGGCGAGCAGGGGCTGCACGCGTTCCTGTTCGATGGCGCCGAGCTGCGCGGCGGTCAATGCGCCGTCGTCGACGTCGCCCGAGAGGTAGAACGTGGCGGCGCCGTCTTCGATCGCGACGGCGAGCAGGTACTGGTGGGGTCCGAGCTGGTTGCGGTTGGCCGTCTCGTTCGCCCAGTCTTCGGCGGCGGGCGGGTCGGTGAACCCGTCGACGTACACGACCCACAGGTCGAGCCCCGTCTGCGTGGACAGCGTGATCATGCGCGACTGCACCTGCGCCTCTTGCGCGTCGGTGAGCACGTCGGCCTGGTCGACGACGTAGCTGGAGCCCAGCGAGGGAGGGGGGACGGCGAGGGCCGCGAGAGGCCCGCCGAGGATTCCCCCCACGGCCAGCAGCAGAATCGCCAGCACGTGTGCCGCCTTCGGCTTTCGCATGCCTCCCCTTTCGACGACCCGAAGTCCCCAGCCTATAAACGACCGCCGACACCGGGGAAGGACCGGCGCGTCCGCTGTCAGCGCACAATCGCGCCGCCTAGGCTCGAGCGTTCGGAGGTACCCATGGACGACCGTTACGGCACCGATGTGCTCGCCCGCGGCTGGCGCGACGCCGGACGCACCCCGCCCGCCCGCGTTGCGGCATCCGCAGACCTGGTCGTCGAAGTGGTCGGCGACGGATTCTGCGGGGCGGTGACCCGCGTCGACGGCATGAACGTCGAGCTCGAGGACCGCTTCGGCAAGCGACGCCTGTTCCCCCTCGGCGGCGGCTTCCTCGTCGACGGCGCCCCGGTCGTGCTCGACGCGCCGGCGGCGGCCCCGAAGGGACGCACGCGCACGGCCTCGGGCTCGTTCGCCGTCGCCGATCAGCGCGCCCGCACGGCCCGCGCGAGCCGCATCTTCGTCGAGGGCAAGCACGACGCCGAGCTCGTCGAGAAGGTCTGGGGCGCCGACCTGCGCGCCGAGGGCGTGGTCGTGGAGTTCCTCGAGGGCGTCGACCTGCTCGAGCAGGCACTGGATGCCGAGCCCCCCACCGCCGAGCGTCGCTACGGCGTTCTCGTCGACCACCTCGTGCCGAACTCCAAGGAGTCGCGGATCGCCGACAAGATCGCCCGAGGCCGCCACGGCGCGCACGTGCGGATCGTCGGCCACCCCTTCGTCGACGTCTGGCAGTGCGTCACGCCCCGCGCCCTCGGCATCGCCGCGTGGCCGGAGGTGCCCCGCGGCATCGAGTGGAAGGTCGGCGTCTGCCGCGCCCTCGGCTGGCCCGCCGAGGAGCAGGCCGACACGGCCCGCGCCTGGCAGCACATCCTGTCGCGCGTCACCACGTTCCGCGACCTCGAACCGGCCCTGCTCGGCCGCGTCGAGGAACTCATCGACTTCGTGACCGTCCCGTGAGCGGCCGCAAGCGTGCCACCTCGCGAGAGTCGCCGGAATCTGTCGCTCCCGCCGACGAGAAGCGACAGAATATGGCGACTCGCGCGGCGGATAGCCTGGATGCCATGGATGCCGCGCCCGTCTTCCGCGACAAGCCCGTGTCGTTCGTCCGGCGCAGCGGACGCATGTCCGAGGCGCAGGACCGCGCCTGGGCGGAGTTCTCGCCGACCTACCTGCTCCCCGTCGAGCGGGGCGCGGCCACCACGAGCGTCAAAGAGGGATCGGCGATCGACCCGGTCGAGGTCTACGGCCGTCGCGCCCGCCTGACCGTCGAGATCGGTTCGGGCCAGGGGCACCAGATCGTGTCGGCCGCCGCCGCCGATCCCGACAACGACTTCCTCGCGGTCGAGGTGTTCACCGCCGGCCTCGCCCGCACCATGCTCGACGCCGACCGCGCGGGGGTGAAGAACCTCCGACTCGCCGAGGCCAACGCCCCCGAGGCGCTGGAGCACCTGCTGCCGGCCGGCTCCGTCGACGAGCTGTGGGTGTTCTTCCCCGATCCCTGGCACAAGAACAAGCACACCAAGCGGCGACTGATCGCCCCCGATTTCGTCCGCGTCGCCGCCCTGGCGCTGGGGCCCGGGGCGACGCTGCGCCTCGCGACCGACTGGCAGGACTACGCCGACCAGATGCGCGAGGTGCTCGACGAGGCGCCCGAGTTCTCGCGGGCCTTCTCGGGCGACTGGGCGGAACGCTTCGAGGGCCGCGTGCTCACCGCGTTCGAGCAGAAGGGGCTGCGGGTGGGCCGCGACATCCGCGACCTGACGTACACGCGGGTGGCGCCGTGACCGCGCACGCCGCGGTCGCCGAGCGCGAGCGTTCCACGCTCTCGCTGAAACTCGTGCCGGCGCTGCTGGTCTGCCTCGCCGCCCCGGCGCTGTTCGTCGTACAGGTCATCTGGCTCGGCTGGCTGCTGCTGGCGCTGGCCGTGGCATCCGGAATCCTCGTCGACCGGCGCGCCGGCGTCGCCGTACTCCCCGGTCGCGACCCCGAGCCGAGCATCGCCCGCGACGTCTCGCTCGTCGCCCTCGGTCAGTTCATCGTCAGCCTCATCCCGCTGCAGGCCGAGCTCGACAACGCCGCCTTCCTGCGTTTCACGCTCGCCCTGGGCGGGGCCGTGCTCGTGCCGTACGCGATCTCGAGGTTCGTCTACCGCGACCACGCGATCCGTTTCCCGTGGCGGGGCGGCGGGCGGTGGACGTGGTGGCAGTGGGCGTGGCTGGGCGGCGTGATCGTGCTCGGCTACCTGATCCTGCCGTTCTACTTCATCACCTCCGGCGTCTACATGAACTGGCCGGTCGTCGACACCCCCGAGATGATCGCGCGCCTGTTCGTCGGCGTGGGCGCGGTGGGGATCTGGGACGAGCTGTTCTTCATCTGCACGGTGTTCGTGCTCCTGCGCCGGCATTTCCCCGACCTCACGGCCAATCTGCTGCAGACGATCGTGTTCGTGTCGTTCCTGTGGGAGCTCGGCTACCAGGCCTGGGGTCCGGCGCTGACGATCCCGTTCGCCCTCATCCAGGGCTTCCTCTTCTTGAAGACCCGGTCGCTCTGGTACGTCGTGACGGTGCACCTGCTGTTCGACGCCGTCGTCTTCGGAGTGCTGGTGCACGCCCACAACCCCGGCGCGGCGTCGATCTTCCTCATCTGAGGTCGATCCCGGATGCCGGGTCCCGGCGTCGTTCGCGTCGTCCGACCCGTGCACGGGCGCTGCCCAGGCGCGCTCGCTAGCCTGAGGGTCGGACGCCTCCCGCGTCCCCGGACGACGGATCAGTACCCGGACTGCGACAAGACTGGCCAAGGAGCACAGCCATGTCGTGGATCGTCCTCATCGTGTCCGGTGTCCTCGAGGCCGTCTGGGCCACCGCCCTCGGGCGTTCCGAGGGCTTCACCAAGCTCTGGCCGAGCGTCGTCTTCGGCGTCGCGCTGGTGGCATCCATGGGCGGGCTCGCCTATGCGATGCGGGACATCCCCACCGGCACGGCGTACGCGGTGTGGGTCGGCATCGGCGCCGCACTGACGGTGGTGGTCGCCATGATCAGCGGCGCCGAGGCGATCTCGGTCGTGAAGGTGCTGCTCGTGCTGGGCCTCGTCGGGTGCGTGATCGGCCTCAAACTGGTGGGCGACGCCCACTGACCAGGGGATTTCCTGAAAGTCAACCGCAGGGAACGTTCGGGTTGATCCGCTACTATTTGGCTTCACTGCACTTGTCCGGGCCCGACACCGTCGTCACTCGCCCACATCTTCCCCTGTGAAAGGTTCCGAGTGAGCGCACCGCCGAGCGAGCTTGCCTCCCCGACGCGTCCGTCGCGCGTCATCGAGCGACCGAGTCGACTCGACCGCTTGCGCGACTCCCGAGTGGGTCGGGCACTGCGTCAGTACGGGCACGACGTGCTGCGTACGCCCGAGGGCATCGTCCCCGTCGAGCGCGGCGCGTTCACGCGCGTGCTGCTGCTGTGGGCCATCGCCCGCGCGGTCAACTTCGGTTTCCTGTGGGGCTTCTACTCCATCGCCAAGGCGGCGCGGTGGGGCTTCGGTCCCGACAGTGAGCGCCTCGGCACGTTCTTCGACTACCTGACCGGGTGGGACGCCGACCGCTACGGCCAGATCGCCGCGCAGGGCTACCCCACCTCGCTGCCGATGAACGTCTCGGGCGACATCCTTCCGAACAACTGGGCGTTCCTGCCGGTGTTCCCCACGATGGTGCGCGTGCTCTCGGGCGCGACGGGCCTGGGGTGGCAGCCGGTCGCGATCCTGCTGAGCATGGGCGCGAGCCTGGGTGCGACGTGGCTGCTCTTCCTGCTGCTGCGCACGGTCACCAAGCCGCAGCCGGCGTGGTGGGCCGTGGTGTTCTTCTCCTTCGCCCCGATGTCGTTCCTCTTCGTGATCGGCTACAGCGAGGGCCTGTTCATGCTGCTGATGTTCGCCGGCATGCTGCTGGCGATCAAACGGCGGTATCTCTGGATCCTGCCGATCGGTCTGATGACGGCGTACACGCGTCCCGGGGTCCTCGCCCTGGGGTTGGCGCTCGGCATGGTCTTCCTGGTGCGGTTCTTCCGCCGCCGGGTCGACCCGTTCCCGGTGCGCGAGTGGGCCTCGCTCATGGTGAGCGGGCTCGTCATCGCCGCCGCGGGACTGTCGTGGAACCACATCGCGCAGCACTTCACGGGCACGCACAACGCCTACATCCGCACCGAGCTCGGATGGTGGCTCGACTACGTCGGAAACGACGAGTTCACCCCGTTCACGCCGTGGTTCCGCCAGGCGGGAACGCACCTGGGCGTCGTGGGCATCATCCTGGTCGTCGCCCTGATCGTGGCCTTCCTGGCCCTGATGTGGTCGCGTCCCGTTCGCCGCATGGGCCTCATGGTCGTCACCTACGGCTTCAGCTACGGCATCTATATCCTGGCCGTGTTCCTCCCGCAGCAGAGCACATTCCGACTGCTCATGCCGATGGCGCCCCTGATGGGCGACGAACGGTGGTCGTCGACGCCCCGGCGTCGCACGGCGATCCTCGTCGGATGCCTCGTGTTGCAGGTCGTGGCGATCCTGCTGCTGTGGACCCGCGGCAACCCGTGATCCGCTGACCTCCGAACGACGAAGGGGCGACGCCGTGACGGCGTCGCCCCTTCGTCGTTCTCACGGGCGTCAGTCGGGTCGGCCGGCCGGATCGATGGCGTCGATCATGTCCTGCTCGACGGCGTTGTCGGCATCCATCTCGGCCGTGCCGACCGCGCCGCTCTCGTCGTCGGCGAAGGCTCCCGCGGAGTCGTCGTCGTGACCGGCCGGTGCGGGCGCGGTCTCGGGAGCGAGCGGCACCGTGGGTTCGGCGGGGGTCGGGACCGTCGGTTCCGACGGGGTCGGAGCGAGCGGTTCGTCGGGAATCGACGGGGTTCCCGGGTCGGAGGGAGCCTGGGGGAGGGGGGTCGGGGTGCTCATGCCCCCACTCTGGGTGCCGCGTGCCGATCGGGCGACCCCCTTTCCGCCGGACCCCGCGGGGTGTACCGGCGCTAGGCTCGACGACGGGGGAACGACGTGAAGGGAAAGACGTGTCCACGGCGCACGATGTGACGCGACGCGAGGCGATCGCGCAGTACCGACTCGTCGGCGAACCATCCGAGCCCGATCTTCAGGGGCTCGTCGAGCTCGCGGCGACCATCTGCGGGGTTCCCACCGCGGTGATCAACATCATCGACGATCGCATGCAGCACCAGATCGCGGCGGTCGGCATTCAGGCGGCGTCGTGCGCCCGCGAGGACTCCATGTGCGCCGCGGTCATCAGCACGCCCGGACGCGTCGTCGTGCCCGACGCGCGTCTCGACGAACGGTTCGCGCGGAGTGGTTTTGTCACGGGCGAGATCGCCCACGTGCGTTTCTACGCGTCGAGCCCCCTGATCACCCCGGCCGGTGTCGCGATCGGAACGCTGTGCGTCTTCGACGACGTGGTCGGAGAACTCTCGGATGCCAGCAGCCGCGCCCTCGATCTGCTCGCCCACCAGGTGATCGACGTGCTCGAGCTGCGTCGCGTGCAGCGCGACCTGATCGAATCGAACGCGTCGCTCGAGCACTTCGCCGTGCAGGTCAGTCACGACCTGCGCAACCCGCTGACGGCGCTGACGGGCTTCATCGAGCTCGCCTCGGACAGCCCCGAGATGGCGGCCGCACCGCGCGCGGCGCAGTCGCTCGTCCGCGCAGAGGCCGCCGCCGGACGCATGACGTCGATGGTCACCGACCTGCTCGACTTCGCGCGCATGGGGGGCACGCGCCCCCACCTCGTCGAGGTCGACGTCGCCGACACCGTCGATGCGGTGCTCGAAGACCTCGATGGCGCTCTCGTGCGCACCGGCGCCGAGGTGACCGTCGACGCCTCGGCCCGGGTGATCGCCGATGACACTCTGCTCCGCGTGCTGCTGCAGAACCTCATCGCCAACGCGGTGAAGTTCACGGTGGCCGCCGAGAAGACGCCGACCATCCGCGTGAGCGTCGAGGTCCTGCCCGACGGCTGGCGCATCAGCGTCGACGACAACGGCGAGGCGGTCGAGCCCGAGCTGCGCGAACGCGTGTTCGAGCCCATGCAACGCGGCCACGGTGGCGAGGTTCCGGGCATCGGCATCGGTCTGGCGACGTGCCGGCGCATCGTCGACGCACATCGGGGATCGATCGGACTCGACGCCTCGCCCGCCGGAGGTACCCGGGCGTGGTTCGTGCTCCCTCTGCAGGACGCCGCCTGACCGTTACCGGCCGCAGCCGCCGGACGCAACCATCGCGACACGGTGCCGCGCGGGCCGTAGCGTGGGCCCATCGAGACGCGGCGCCCCGTCATCCGTCTCGCCCGAACCCCCGCCGCCGAGGAGGAGCGTCCCATGGCCCGCAATGTGCGACTGATGCGCTGCACCCCCGACGACGTCTTCCGCGTGCTGGCGAACGGGTGGCTCTACCCCCTGTGGGTGGTGGGGACCTCGCGGATGCGCGACGTCTCCGAAGCCTGGCCGGCCGAGGGCTCCACGCTTCACCACTCCTTCGGGTCGTGGCCCGCCCTGATCAACGACACCACCACCATGCGCGTGTGGGAGCCGCCGTATCGCGCGGTGCTCGAACCGCACGGCGGGCCCATCGGTGTCGCCCGCGTGGCGATCGACGTGAAGGCGCGCGGTGACATGTGCGTCGTCCGCATCCAGGAGGAGCCGGTCACCGGACCGACGACCCTGCTTCCCGACACGGTCTTCGACGCGATCACGCGCTGGCGCAACGCCGAGACGCTGCACCGCCTCGCCTACCTGGCGGAGGGGGGCGCCCCCGGAACACAGGGCGGAGCGTCGGCCCTCGGGTACGAATCCACCGCCGAGAGGGAGCCGATCGACCGATGAGCGAGACCTACGACGCGATCATCGTCGGATCCGGACCCAACGGCTTGGCCGCGGCGGTCACCCTGGCGCGCGCGGGGTTGTCGGTCGCGGTGTACGAGCGCTCGACGACCTTCGGGGGCGCCGCCTCGACGGCCGAACTGACCCTGCCGGGTTTCCGGCACGACGTGGGCTCGGCGGTTCATCCCCTCGCCCTCGAATCGTGGTTCTTCCGCGAGTTCGGTCTCGATCGGCGCGTGCCGCTCATCGTTCCCGAGATCTCGTACGCGCACCCCCTCGACGGCGGGCGCGCCGGGCTCGCCTACCGCGATCTCTCCCGCGCGGCCGAGGGCCTGGGCGTCGACGGTCCCGCCTATGAACGCCTCATGCGTTTCCTCGTCGATCACCTGCGCGGGGTCGCCGACTTCACCGGCAACGCCCTCCTGCGTGTGCCGGGGGACCCCCTCGCGGCCTTCTTCTTCGGCATCCGCTCTCTCGAGCAGGGCGGGCCCTGGTGGAACGCGCGGTTCCGCGAAGACGTCGCGCCGGCGCTGGCCACCGGTGTCTCCGCGCACACGATCCTGCACCAGCCGAGCCTCGCGGCCGGCGGTGCCGGTCTCGTGCTCGCCACCTACGGGCACGGCCGCGGATGGCCGATCCCCGTCGGCGGCAGCCAATCGATCGCCGACGCGATGATCGCCGACATCCGCGCGCACGGGGGCGTGTTCCACGCGGGCGTCGAGGTCACCGCCCTCGACGAGTTGCCGCCGTCGCGGGCGGTGCTGCTCGACACGACGCCGCGGGCATTGATCCGCCTGGCCGGTGACCGGATGCCGGCGGGGTACCGCCGCGCCCTGCAGCGGTTCCGCTACGGCGGGGGTGTCGCCAAGGTCGACTTCGCGCTGAGCGACCCCGTGCCGTGGACCCACCCCGACATCGGCGGCGCCGGAACGGTGCACATCGGCGGGACGCGGGCCGAGATCGCCGCCGCCGAGAACGCCGTCGCGCGCGGCGATCTGCCCGACGCGCCTTACGTGCTCACCGCGCAGCCGACGCTCTTCGACCCCACCCGTGCGCCCGAGGGCAAGCACGTGCTCTGGGCGTACACGCACGTGCCGGCGGGGAGCCCCGCCGACCGCGAGGAGGCGGTGGTGCGTCAGATCGAGCGCTTCGCGCCCGGCTTCCGCGACACGGTTCTGGCCTCGTCGTCGCGCACGGCCGTCGACATCGCCGCGTGGAATCCGAACTTCCCCGGCGGCGACATCTCGGCGGGCGCGCCGACGCTCCCTCAGCTGCTGGGGCGGCCGGTGTACAGCCCCGAACCCTGGCGCACCCCGATGAAGGGCGTGTACCTGTGCTCCTCGTCGACCAGTCCCGGCCCCGGAGTGCACGGCCTCGCCGGGTGGCAGGCGGCCCTCAGCGCCCTGCGGCACGAGTTCGGCACGCGCCTGCGGCCCGACCTCGCCCCGCGCGCCGATCAGGTCTTCACCTCGGCGCCCTGACGGTGCCCGAGGGCGACAGCGTTCTGCGCCTGCGTCGGCGGTTGGATGCCGCGACGCGCGGCGCCCGCGTGGCCGAGGGCGAGCTGCGCTCCGGTTCGGCGGCCGGCAGGTCGCTCGCGGGGCTGCGGATCGAGGGGTACGACACCCACGGCAAACACCTGCTCACCCGGTTCGACGATGCCACGACCCTGCACACGCACCTGCGCATGCAGGGCAGCTGGACGATCACGCGCGCCGGGCGCTCCCTGCCGACGGCCGAGCGCGAGCGGGCGCGCGTGCGCCTGCGGTTCGACGACGGCCGGGAGATGTGGGGCATCGACCTCCCCGTCGTCGAGCTCGTCGCCACGGCCCGCGAGCGCGACGTGATCGGCCACCTGGGCCCCGATCCGTTGCGCGACGACTGGGATGCCGCCGAGGCGGTGCGTCGGCTGTCGGTGCGGCCGGAGCGCACGTTCGTCGCCGCTCTGCTCGACCAGACGCGCCTCGCCGGTCTCGGCAACCTGTGGGTGAACGAACTCGCCTTCCTCCGCGGCATCCATCCCTTCGCGCCGATCGGGGCGACGGATCTGCCCGCGCTGGTGGCCCTCGCCGCGCGGTGCCTGCGGACGTCGGCGACCGTGCCGGGGATGTACCAGGTGACGACGGGCGACCGACGCCGCGGTTCGTCACACTGGGTGGCGGGCCGAGCCGGGCGCCCGTGCCTGCGGTGCGGTACCCGGGTTCAGGTGCGCGCCGAGGTGGTCGACGACCCCGAGCGGCGACGCACCTGGTGGTGCCCGCGGTGCCAGCCGGTGCCCTCGGGCGCCGAGGTCGGATCACCGGGGTAGAACAGCGCGGCCGCCGAGAACGAGAACTCGCTGCGGGTCACGGCGCGGTGTCGGCACCGCCGAAAGCCGGGGCCGTCGCGGCGCCGGCGGCCCTCGTCGCCGAGGAGCCGCCGGACCGTCGCGTGCGGCGCGCGATCAGGAGATGTCGCCGGTGGGGGAGTCCGCCGTGTTCGAGGCGTCGTCGGCGTCCTTCTGGGCCGCCGCTCCTTCTTCGGGGGATTCGCTGCCCGCGCCGTTCGAGTCCTGGTCGGGAGCGTCGTCGGTGCGTCCGTCGATGTCGGTCATGTCATCTCCATCCGTCAGGGGTCGTCGTGTCGACCCGGGCCGACGCTGTCACGCGTCGACGTGCGTGTCCAGGGGGTCGACGAGGGCCCAGCGGTCGGGCGCGGCCGCCGTCACGCGGACGGTGGTGTGGCGGGGAGCCCGGTTCGGCTCACAGGAACGGGGCGAGGGCGCCGGCCGTGAGCGCGAACGCCAGGGCCGTGCCGCCGACGACCGTGGCCGCGGTGGCGGTCGCACGTTCGGCGCGGTGACGCCGGGCGGTGTTGGCCGGGTGCGTCGTCGAACGCAGGGAGGATTTCGCGGCGGAGAGCTCGTCGTAGCGACCGACGGGGATGCCGTGCGCGTCGCGCGAGACGTATCCGCCGGTGACCTGGTCGACGCAACCGAAATACTCGCCGCCGCGATGGGCGACCCAGAAGCCGGTGTCGACCTTCGCCCAGAGGACACGGGTGGAGGCGAGCGCGCTGAGAGGCGCGAGGGAAGCGGTGCTCATGTCACGCCGCCACAGACAGGCTGGGGCGCCGAGCAGCGGGCGCGGTGCCGCGCGTCGCGGCGGCATGGGCGGGTGCCTCGGCCGTGGGGATCTCGGCGTTCAGGTCGACGACCAGACCGGCCGACGAGTTCGCCATGTCGGCCATGTCCTTGAGAACGCGGGGGTTGAGGGCCTCGGGCTCGGCCGAATCGAAGACGAAGCGCATCGGGATCGCCGGCTGCAGCCAGATCGTCGATCGTCCCGGGGTGCCGTCGACGTGAGCCCAGCTCAGAGTGAAGCTCTCGCTGCGGCGGAGTTTGGTGGTCGCGACGACTTTCAGGTGCGACAGCAGTCGATCGGGGATCTGGATCGACTCGCTCGTCGTGCCGTAGAACAACTGCCCCATGGGGTTCTCCTCTCGCAGCGGTTTGCTGGTTTACAAACATACTCGACTAGTAACTAGTTTGTCTAACTATTGGTTTGGCGATATAGTTTCTCCACCAGGGAGGAGTGTGTCGTGACAGGTGTCCGCGTCGCGCCTCGCGAGAGCGCCCCTCCGACCGACTCCGCTGAGCCGAGCTACTGGTACGGCGACGAACCCGCCGACCGACGTATGCGCAGCAAGGCCGTCCTCGAATCGCTCCGGGTGTACCGCGCGGCCGAGGTCGCGATGCGTCGCCGCACGCGCGACTCGATGTCGATGGGCGAGAACGAGCTGCTCGTTCTGCGTTACCTGCTGCGCGATTCCTCCCGCCGCGTACGACCGGGGGAGTTGACGAAGTACCTGGGTCTGTCGACGGCGTCCACCACGGCCATCCTCGACCGGTTGGAGCGATCCGGGCACCTCACCCGCGCCGCCAATCCCGACGACCGCCGCAGCATCTTCGTGCAGGCGACGCCGCGCGCCGATGCAGAGGTGCGGCAGACCCTGGGCACCATGCACGACCGCATGCTGGCCGCGGTGATCGACATGACACCCGAAGAATCGGCGAGCGTCGTCGCCTTCCTCCGGCGGATGAGCGACGCGGTCGACGGCGTCGCGGTCGAGACCCCGGCGGTCGACTCCCCGTGATCTACGTGCTCGTCGGCGGCCCCCGCGACGGACAGCACGTGGATGATCTGCCGCGCGGCTACCGTCTGTCTCTGAGCGACCCGCAACCTGAACCCTTCGGGGAGTTCGAGACGGTTCGAGCCGTCTGGTTCGAGCTCGACGAGGCGATGTTCCGCACGGTGCAGCGACGCGACTGATCGGTACCTCACGTCGGCAAGCCCGGCAACCCGCCCCCCTTCGGGCGACGGTGACCCGCAGTCTGTCAGCATGCGCTGTGTCACCTACGCCGGAGAAACCGTCCTCACCACCGACGACGTCGCGTCGTCCCTGATCCTGTTGACGGCGGCGGTGGCGAAGGAAGGCCAAGCCGAGGCCGTCAGCATCCCGATCGTCACCGACGACAAGAAGGTCGCCCAGGCGGAACTCGTCATCGGGGTCGGCAACGACGTGCTGTCGGCACCGGTGGACTGGACCGACGAGGAGCCGGATTTCTCGCACGCGGCCCAGGAGCTGAAGGACCACCGTTTCTTCCCGCGAGCGCACCTGCGCGCTGTCGAGCCCTCGGAGTCCGACGAGGGCGACGACAATCCCATCGACTGGGACTTCGACCAGCCGACACAGGCTTGACGCCGGTGCGGGTGATGCCCGGGCTCCGCAGGGTGGGGGCCACGCCGCGAGCCTTGCGCCGGGTTCGCGGCGTCCGCTATGTTCGCAAGTCCGTGCCGACCGGCACGATGAGCCGAGGGGACGACACGATGACCGCGATGCGCGATCTTCGCCAGGAGCAGCAGGACACGTACCTGCCGTTCCTGCCTTCGTCGTACCCTCCGGTGCCGGCCGCCTAGACCTCGTTCTCTCGCGCCCCGCCCGTCAGGTCGGGGCTTTTCTCTTTCCACCGTGTGGGGGAGTGCTCCGACCGGAGCTCACCCCAACCGCGCACCCGCGCACCACACGAAGGAAAGGATCCATGCAGAAGCTCACCGAACGACTGGTGTCGTGGGCGAGCCTGATCGATGACAAGACCATCGAGCAGGCCCGTACCTCGTCGCGCATGCCGTTCATCTACCCCCACCTCGCCCTCATGCCCGACGCCCACCTGGGCCTGGGCGCGACGGTCGGGTCGGTCATCCCGACGCTCGGAGCGATCATGCCCGCGGCCGTCGGCGTCGACATCGGCTGCGGCATGATCGCGGTCAAGACGCAGTTCACGTCGTCCGATCTGACCGGTCGCGACCTCGCGGAGCTGCGGCAGCAGATCGAGCGTGCCATCCCGCTGTCGGCCGGCCGCGACAACCGCAAGATCGTCGCCACCGCCGAGCCGCGCGTGGCCGAGCTCGAGTCGCTCGCCGAGAAGGCCGAATTCGACCCCGCGAAATACGCCGGTCACTGGCGGCACCAGCTCGGTTCGCTGGGCAGCGGCAACCACTTCATCGAGATCTCGCTCGACGAGAACGACGACGTGTGGATGTTCCTGCATTCCGGCTCCCGGGGCGTCGGCAACCGCATCGCGCAGCACCACATCAAGGTCGCGCAGCGCCTGGCGAAGCAGTGGTGGATCGAGCTCCCGCATCCCGACCTGGCGTACCTCGTCGAGGGGACCCCGGAGTTCACGCGCTACATCCGCGAGCTCCGGTGGGCACAGCACTTCGCCCTCCTGAACCGTGAGGAGATGATGGATCGCGTCGCGAATCAGCTCGGACGCTTCCTCGACACGACCGTCGAGGAGCGGGAGCGCATCAACTGCCACCACAACTTCACGGAGTCCGAGAGGCACTTCGGCAAGCGCGTGTGGGTCTCGCGGAAGGGCGCCATCATGGCCGACGAAGGTCGGCCGGGACTCATCCCCGGGTCGATGGGCACCGCGTCGTACGTCGTCGAGGGGCGCGGCAATCCTGTCGCGCTGAACTCGTCACCGCACGGAGCAGGCCGGGAGTACTCACGCTCGGCGGCCCGCAAGACCTTCACGCACGAGCAGTTGCGTGACGCGATGGCGGGCATCGAGTACCGCGACACCGACGCGTTCATCGACGAGATCCCGCAGGCGTACAAGCCGATCGATCGGGTCATGGCGGACGCCGCCGACCTGGTGAGCGTGCGACACACGCTGCGGCAGATCGTCAACGTGAAGGGCGACTGAACAGGATGCCACGGGCGCGGCCGACGTGCCCGTGGCATCCTGCCCCCGCCGGTGGCGTTCGCGGGGTCGCTCTCGGCGGGTGATTCCACCGATCAGCGGGGGGAGATACACCTCTGGGAGGATGCGGTCACTTCCCCCGGTTCGACAGCATGGGGTCAACGTCTGCCGCACCGCGCAGGCGTCGAATGCCCCCCGGAGCGGAGAACCCATGCCCCCGACCGCCGACTCGGCTCCCGTGCCGACCGTCGAGCGCCCCGTCGACACCGCAACGATCGAGCGGCAGAGAGCCCGCATCCGCGCGGCGCAGGCCCGCCTGGCGGCATTCATCGCCAGTACGGCTGCTGATGTCGACGAGGTCGCCGGCGAGGCGGAGGCGGCGCTGCGTGCCGCGGTGTCGTCGGGCGCGGGTGTCGAGCGCGTCTCGGCGGAACTGGAGCTCAGCCCCCGGGCGCTGCGCGCGATCGTCGACGGGTCGGTCCGGCTGCGCAGTCTTCACCCCGACGAGCGCCTGAGGTCGGTGTAGCGCGGACACACACGAGGGCCCCCGCGAGCACGCGCCGTGTGCGCTCGCCGGGGCCCCCGTGGTGGCATCCGATCCGGGTCAGCTCAGACGCTCGGCGCGGTACTTGTCGCCGCTGAAGCCGAGGATGAGGTAGCCGATGACATGGAACACCACGAGCAGAACGAGCGAGAAGAACCACCCGTGGCCGAAGGCGCGGCCCACCCGCAGCGACACGATGATGTGGAAGACGAAACCGACGATCGGCACCAGGTAGAGCAGCGCGAACCAGCCCGAGAACCCGGCGATCTTGGTGAGGTAGACGACGTTCACGAGGGGGATGATCGCCAGCCACCCGGAATACCCCGCCTTGGTGAAGACACGCCAGAGCGCGATGACCAGCACGACGTACACGGCGATTGCGAGAAGCGAGTTGGTCGCGCTGAGCGCGAAGAGCGAGGTCTGCTCGGTGATGGAGGACGGGCTCGAAGTCAGCATGGGCTCATCGTAGGGCGTTGTCAGGGAGTTCCCAGAGTGGGCGTTCCGACGCCGGAGCGCACCGCCGGGATTACGCTCGGTGCAGGTCGAGCGATGGCGGAGGCGGACGGCATGGGCGAGAGCCGATTCGAGTGGGGCGGCCTGAGCGCCGGCCGGGGCGATTTCGTCACCGCGCCCGAGGCCCTCGCGATGCTCGAGGTGCTGGCAATCGCGCACACCGACCTCGAGGTGTCCACCGAGCTGCGCGATGGCGCCGCCCGCGCGCGATTCGCCCGAGGCGCGCGGTGGGCCGTCGTTTCGACCCCCGGTTCGCGCTGGTTCTCGGTCGAGACCGACACCGGTCACCGCACGGAGCTCATCGACGCGTCGTCGTCGAAAGACGAGAGCGCGCGCCTGCTGGCCGTCTACGTGGATGTCGCCGAGGCCTATGTCCGCGGCGACGCCGCGCCCGCGCAGGGGCACGGCTTCGGAGGGTCGACCGTGACCCTCGACGTCGACGGCCGACGCGTGGTCCTGACGCAGCCGCTCGGTCGTCGCATGCGCGGGATGTTCGGACGCTAGGCCTCCGTCGCCCCCGCGGTCAAGCCGTTGGGGCCGAGGCCTCCGCGTTGACAGGCTGGACGCGTACGCGACGAAGGGAACACCATGAGCGACCCGCAGAACTCCGCCCCGGCCGACGACGCAACCGACCTCGGCGACGACCCGACGGTCAAGCCGAGCCAGGAGACCGACCCCGACGAGGGCTCGAAGGCCCCCACCAAGGACGACCCGAACGCCGACCACCAGGCCACCGGTATCGGGATCATCGACGGCGAGTAAACCGGATGCCGTGGGGTCGGAGCGCGAGTCCTCGGTCCCGCCCCACGGCGTCGGGGATGCCGCGGGGCGGTGATAACCTGGACCGGTCCGCCTCCGTAGCTCAGGGGATAGAGCGTTGGTTTCCGGTACCAAAGGTCGCTGGTTCGATTCCAGTCGGGGGCACCAGACGAGACAAGGGATCGCGGGTCATTCAGACCCGCGGTCCCTTTCTTCATGGCAACAGGGTGGCAACATTCGCTGAGCGGCGGGCCTGATCGAGAGCGACCGCGACGGCGTCCAGATCGTCGTCGAAGAGGTCCGCGTAGGTGTCGAGCGTCATCGCCGCCGACGCGTGGCCGAGCATCCTCTGCACGGCCTTGACGTGCGCGCCGGCTTGGACTGCGAGGGATGCCGCTGTGTGGCGCAGGTCGTGGGGCGTGATCCGCGGGAACGTCTTGTCGGCCGCGCGTGCTCGAGCGACGGTGCCCGTGAACCATCCGTTCCGCGAGGCGGGGAGCTTCACGTGGATCTTGCCGTCGCCGAATAGCAGGTCGTCTCGGCCCTTCCCCTCGGCGAGCTTCGCGATCGGCAGGGCGAGGAACTCCGGGTAGGGAACTGACCTCGAGCGGTGCGTCTTCGGGGTGCCGACGTGGATGAGGCCGGCGACGAGGACGGCGTTCTCTTGGACCTTCACGCGGCGTCTGAGGGCGTCCACGTGCCGTACCCGTAGCGCGGTCGCTTCGCCCCACCGGAGGCCCGTGTAGGCGAGGAATTGCACGAGGGTGGCGTGTTGCGGGGGAGCGGCGTCCACGAGGTGCTGCACCTGCTGGTGGCTCAGGTAGACGCGCGCCTTCGTGGTGCCCTTCGCGGGTAGGTCGACGTCGCGGGCGACGTTGCGCGCGAGCCGGCGGTCGCGCACGGCGACGTCGAGGATGCCGGCGAGGACGCCGTGCGCGCGCCGGACGGTTGTCGAGCTGGCCGTGCGGGCGGGGGAGTCGTCTGTCGCTTTCCCGGTGGTGGAGCTGGCGAGCTCAGAGATCCACGTCTGCACCTCGCTGTGCCGGATGCTGCCGACCGTGCGCGCTCCCCAGCGTGGCTCGACGTGCTTCTGCCAGGCGGACACCAGAGGTAGGTAGCTGGACGGTTTCAGCACGCCCTCACGGTCGCGGAGCCACGTCTTCCCGAGACTGCCAACCGTGGCGGATGCTGTCGACGGGTCGATGTACTCGCCGCGATCCTTCGACGTCTCGACCTCACGCAGCCGACGCTCTGCGTCCGCCTTCCGTGGGAAGCCACGCTCCTGCGTCTGCGTGTGGTCGGGGCGCCGGTACACGATCCGGTAGAGCTTCTTCCCGGCCTTCGTTTCGTAGGGGTAGACGCTACCCATCAGACGAGGTCAGTCCTCTTCTTCGAAGTCGTCATCGTCGCTGTACCCGGGGATGGGGCTCTCTGAAGCGGGGATGAGGCCGAAGCGCCGGAGGAACCGGTGGCCTGCCGGACTGTAAGCCCACTGTTCCCAGCCCCACTGCAGACCGTCCAGGTCGTCGAAGTAGAGCAGCTGATCGAACGCGTCTTGAGCCGTCGACCGCTTGCCCCACCATTCGTCCAGCTCATCACCCGACATCTCGTCGAAGCGAGCGATGTCAGATCGCAGCTGGGCAAGAGCGTCCCGTGAGCGACGAACTTGCGCCTCGAGGCTGACCAAGCCCGCGAGCAGATCCTTCGTCTGCTGCTCGATACGCATGCGGAGTGCCGCGCGTGACGCGGGATCTTGCTCGGAGAAGAGCGCGAGATTCAGGTCCAGAGCATCCGCGAGGGCCACGGCCTCGCCGATCGATACGCGCCGAGCTCCTCGCTCCAGCTTGTAGACGGTCTGCTGCTGGAAGTCGTGACCACGATCGCGCATTCGACGTGCGAGTTCCTCTTGTGAGAGGCCGGCGCGCGATCGGGCCTCCTTGATCCACTGAGCGAAGGCGGCGTCGGAGGTGAGGGTCGCATCCCGGCTTGATTCCACGTCCCCACCGTAAACCAAGATGCCGTTGCGCTCTACGTGGAAATCGTGTTACAACATTACGACTTAACCACTTACGCGAAATTGGAGACAGTGTGGACGATTACCTCACCCCGCAGCAAGCAGCGGCACTCGTGCCGGGAATGACGATCACTAACCTCGCGCAACTGCGCTTCAAGGGTCGTGGTCCGAAGTTCCTCAAGCCCACTCCGCGCACGGTGGTGTACCGCCGACGAGACGTCATCGAGTGGCTCGAGGCGTCCGAGCGCACAAGCACGGCCGCGGTGACGCGATGACCAACAAGAAAGCCCCCGAAGCCGGCCAGGGCTTCGAGGGCCAAGCACCCCAGGAGGGCACTCAAATGATCCACCACACCGTAGCACTCGCCAGTGCCCCTCAGACACCCCGAGTGGTCCCAGGACTGTCTCAGCTAGTCCAGGCGCAGGAACAGCTCGATGAGCTCGCAGCACGACGCGACCGACTCGCGAGTCAGGTCATCGCGGACGCGACGTTCATGGAGACCCCGATCCTCTCCATCCGGAAGTTCTGGGTCGACGGTCTCCAGCAGGCTCACGTCGGCGACGTCTTCCACGTTGCTGACTTCGACGCGAGCGACACCCACGGCTTCGACGCTCACCCCGAGTCGGGATGCCCGGGGGACTGGTGCTGCTCTCCGGTCGGTACGGTTCGGGGCAGCGGTCGACGCGGGCCACGCTGCCGGTTCGTGAACCGCGGATCCTGGGTGCTGGTCGCAGGGCCCGACTCGGATGGCCATGTGGTGTTCGTCGCAACGGAGGCGGCAGCATGACCGGAAAGGCGCCGCGTCCCGAGACGCAGCGGCAGGCTGAGCGCTGGCAGACGGTGTGCCGGCTCGCGGAGGCCGCGGGACTCTGCTCGCGATGTGCGTCGCAGTTCGCGTGGGGTGTCCAGGGTGGGGCTGGTGGGTTCTCGTCAGTGCATCCGCCGTGCGCGGCGTGCGTGGTGGTGATGCTCGACTGGCCCGTCGTCCGCCCGAATGGGTGGCGCTCTCCCGGTGGGGACGTGTCCGTACGGGGGACCTGGGCGTCTGTGGGGTCTACGGAGCGCACAGCGCCGCGAGACGGGGACGCACGATGAGCGCAGACGGCGGATGGATCGACTTCGTGCACGTCACGAGGGACGTCAACACGAACGCGAAGGTCGGGATCGTCATTCTGGACACGAGCGACTGTGTCGCCCAGGACCTCGATGCGGACGGAGCGCGGGAGGTGGCGGCTCGTCTCGTCGCCCTCGCGGAAGAGATCGAACGAGACGCGGCGCGGCGGCGGTTGCGTCGGCTCCCCGACGTCGACGAGCGGTTGCGCGACCCCGATGGGGGTGTGTGAGGTGTGGTCCGTCCCTCCGTCCGGTGGCTGGTCCGTAGCCGCCGACTCACCCGCCTCGGCCTCACACCCGGCCAGTCGCTCGTGCTCGTCGTCCTCGTCGACCACGCCGACGCGACGGGTCTCAGCTTCCCCGCCCAGCAGACGATCGCCGAGGAGTCGGGCATGGAGCGGTCCGGTGTGCGCAAGGCCCTCGCCGCTCTCGTCGACGCCGGCGTCATCGAAGTCGTCGAGCCCGGCGGACCCCGCAAGTCAGCCCGCTACCGCATCTCCTCGGCGGTCGGGTTATGGGCCACTGGGTAGCCCATACCGTGGCCACCGTTATGGGCCACTGGGTATGCCGTATCGCCCGAACCGTTATGGGCCACCCAGCGGCCACGAAGTAATAAGCACTCACGTTCGCGGCGCTGCCGGACTCTGGCGGCGCCTCCCGGCGCCTACCCGCTCGCTCCGCTCGCTGGTGTGTTCGAAGGGAACATCCTCCGCACTCATCGACACCATCGGCCGGCTCGCCGGGCGATGCCCCTCCGGCGAGGAGGCTCAACGGGACGTCGCGCTGGGAGCACGGCAGTACCGTGCCCGTCACGTCGCTTCGTGCTCGCGGTCTTGCCGCCTCCCGGCGGCGCCGGCTGGGGATGACGAGCAGGAGCGGGGCTGGCTGACGTCGCCGGCTGACCGTAGGCGGCGTGGAATGGGCGCGTGGAGATTCCCAGGGCGGGTCCAGTACGTGCGTGGGGGCGTGGTCGGCTGATGCGACCGCCCGCTGCGTACATCGCGCCGTCGGGTGACGTGATGGTGCCCCCGGAGCTCGCCCGGGTGCTCTACGAGGCGCGGGGCGGTCTCCGGGGGCTTCGCCAGATGGTCGGGGAAGGCGCTCGCCCCGATCTTCTGGCGCTACTCGAGGCGATCCGGTACTCGGGCGCGCGGTGGGCAGGTGTCGATCCCGGGACTTCCACCCCGGAACCGACACCCACCGATCGAGAGTGGGTCTCGACCAGGGAGGCAGCCACCATGATCGGGATTTCCGACAGCGGAGTGCGGAAGGCGTGCAGAGAGCACCGTCTCGCCGCCGACGCGTCGGGCGGTTCATGGCTGATCCATCGTGAGGAGATCGCGCACTTCCGCGCGGCGAGGGAGAACCGATGAGCTTGCTCACCGAGGCCAGTGCTCGAATCGAGGGCTGGGTCGAGAAGGAGTCGCAGCGGGCGCGCGCGGCACGCCTGTACACCGACGTCATGGCGACGGACTGGGCGCGCACGTTCCAGGTCGCGTTCGACACCGCCGAGTGGGCGATCGCGAATGCCCAGGACCTCGACGAGATCCGCGCCGCGATCGCCGCCCGTGAGGCCGCGCGGCCCGACATGCTCGCGTACAACGAGATCAAGTCGCTGCTCGAGGACATGAAGAAGGTCCCGGCCGGCAACATCGACGGGCCCTCGCCGGATGCGGTCGCACCGGCCCTGTCGTGGCTGAACGAGCAGCTGCAGACGCTGATGACGGCCGTCGTCGACATCGACCGTCGCCTCGGCCCCGTCAAGACCGTGCACGACGCGATCCGCGACGACGCGAAGATCCAGGCCTGGCGCGAGCTCGAGGACGCCGTCGACCGGTACCGCGAAATCCGCGCCGCGCAGGAGACCCTCTGCCGGCGCACCAACCTGCCGATGATCGACGGGCCCGCGCTGAGCGAACTGCTCGCGCGGTTCGGCATCCTGCGGAACCCGCTCGACCACCACGCCGACATCCTCCGCGACCGTCAGGGCGCACGGGAAGCGCACCGCACGCCGCAGTCCCGCGGCTTCCTCGAGTGGCTCGAGGACGCGCCGCAGCCCGCCTTCGACTGGACCGCGCGCGGCTCCGGCATGCTCGCGACGTGGCCGGACGAGGCGCAGAGCCCGCTCGACTCCCGCGCCTCCCGCGAGGCTTCCCCGAACGCCGTCGTGCGGTGGCTCGCGACGAACAAGGCCGCGTGGGTCCCGACGTTCGAGCATATGGACGCCGTCGCCGCCGAGGTGCGCGCCATGACCGCACCGCTGTACTCCGTCAACGAGCTGCGGTTCGCGCTCGACGCGTTCGAGCGGTACTACACCACCCGCGGAGTGAAGCCCTCGAAGCCGTTCGACGCCGCGGCCGCGACCGCCGCCCTGCCGAAGCCTCGCGGCCTCCGCGACAACCGCGGCCGCGAAGGCGTTCCCCGCCCCGACCCGCGCGTGCTCGCGCTGACCGGAGAGTGACCATGACCGACGACACCGGATCCGTCCGCAAGGGCCGCGACCTGCACGCGCAGCTGCACCCCACTGCAGAGCAGCGCGCCGCGGCCAAGGCCAACACGCCGCAGCCGAAGCGCGGTGAGAAGTCCGTCGCTGCCGGCCGCGCCCTGCACGACAACCGCGGCAAGTACGCACCCGACTACTCCGAAGGAGCATGACCATGGCCACACCCGCCGAGCACGCCGCCGCATTCGCGGCCTACGTCGTCCGGACCCAGAACCCGCAGCTCACCGAGCCCCTCGAGCCCGAGAAGCTCCGCGCCGAGGTGCACACCATCCTGTCCACCAAGGCCGGTACCGGCGGCGACTATGAGGCCGCAGATGCCGCGCTCGCGTCCGCCGGCACCAGCCTGGTGAAGCTGCACACCGCCAAGCTCATCGCCATCACGGCCGAGTGACCGCGGTGACCGACCCGACCACGCACAGCGCACGGGTGTCCTCCGTTCGCCCGCAGCTGCACGCGCGGTCCATCCCCGGGGCGGCGAGCGTGACGATGCTCGCCGCCCCTCACCAGTTGTCTCCTACGGGCTCGGAGTCAGTCCTTCACCAGCTCGACCGTCGTAACCTGCGACGTCGCAACTGTCAGGACCTTCTCGCCGTCGGCGTAGAAGACGTAGTAGTCACCTTCGACGCGGTAGATATCCGCTTCGATCGTGCCCTCGTAACCGTTGTACAGCTTGTTGATCTCGTACTTCGCCATGTGACTCTCCTGTCTTCGATGAGCGCTCTGATGCGCCCGAGCACGGTACCGACGACCTCCGACATCGACCTCGATGAGGCCGGGGGGAGCCCCCTCCGGTCCCCACCGACGTCGGACCGCCGGGGAGGTGCGCGCTTGGCGTGTCGGGTTCGAGGATTTTTGAGAGGTGGCTCTGATGCCTGGTCCTGCGCCTGATCCGTCGTCTCTGCGGGAGGCTCGTCGGCTCCGTGAGGGGACGATCGAGACCCTTCCGCAGGAGCGGCACGGTGACATGCCGGTGTTCCCGCTGACGGGGCACACAGAGCGCGAGGCGGAGATCTGGGCGGCGATGTGGCGGAAGCCGCAGGCGGTCGTCTGGGAGCGTCAAGGCCTGGAGCTTGAGGTGGCGATGCACGTGCGCACGCTGGTTGAGTGTGAGGCTCCCGGCGCGAACGCGTCTCTCCGATCGCTGCTGCTTCGTCAGGCGGGCTCTCTGCTACTCACTGAGCGGGCGTTGCTCGCCGGTGGGTATCGGATCTCGTCGATGCGCTCGCTGCCTCCGGTCGCTGCCGCTGGCGAGTCCGCTGCCGATGTGAAGCGTCGGACTATTCCGTCGTCGAGGGGTCGGCTCAGGGCCGTGCCGGACGCCGACAGGCCAGAAGGGAGACCAGCATGAGCGATCCCGTAGTCACGGCTCGCCTCGAGGGCGGCGTAATTGTCAAGTTCGCCCACAGCTCGCGCGTGCGCGTCGGTGACGACGGGGTCGTCGTGGATCTGCCGACTATCACCGGCTCCACCGTAGGGCTGCCCCCGGGAACCGTGCACATCTCCGCCAGCGGACAGCTCTACCGGACCATCTGAAAACCACCTTCTATCCGTGGCGGATAGGCGCATGGAGGATTGCATACACAACTAGCTGAAGCCTCAGTCCCTTCGACCATGGAGGGGGTGCGTCGTGGCTGATCGCAGCGTCCGCGTGTCTCTTTACCTCCAGGCGCAGGGCTACATCTCCGGGATGGACGCGGTCGCGCAGAAGACCGCGAAGACCGGTTCCGAGGTGGAGAAGCTCGCGCAGAAGCGCGATGCGTTCAACGCCCTCGGCGCCTCCGCGATCGGGCTCGGCGCGGCCGTCGGCGTCGGTCTCGGTGTCGCGATCGCGAAGTTCTCCGAGTTCGACCAGCAGATGTCGTCGGTGCAGGCCGCGACGCACGAGTCGACCGAGAACATGATCGCCCTGCGGGAGGCGGCTCTCGAAGCCGGCGAGTCGACCGTGTACTCCGCGACGGAATCCGCCGCGGCTGTCGAGGAACTCGCGAAGGCTGGCGTATCGACCGCCGACATCCTCTCGGGCGCACTGGCAGGGTCTCTCGACCTCGCCGCTGCAGGTCAGCTCGGCGTCGCGCGCGCGGCGGAGATCACCTCCACGGCGCTGAACCAGTACAGCCTCGAGGGTGACCGGGCGGCGCACGTCGCCGACGTCCTCGCCGCCGGCGCCGGCAAGGCCATGGGTTCGGTCGACGACCTCGCCAACGGACTCAAGTTCGTAGGCCCCGTTGCCGCGTCGATGGGTGTCTCCCTCGAGGAGACGACGGGTGTGCTGGCGCTGTTCGCGCAGCAGGGCATCATCGGCGAGCAGGCGGGCACGTCGCTCCGAGGGGTCCTGTCGTCGCTGACGTCCCCGTCGAAGGAAGCCCGCAAGGAGATCGACCGGCTCGGCATCACCCTGTACGACAGCCAAGGCAATTTCCTCGGGCTCGAGAACGCCGCCGACCAGTTGTCGAAGGCGTACCGCGGCATGGACGGTGCGTCGCGTGACGCGTCGCTCGGCATCGTCTTCGGTCGTGAGACCGTCACGGCGGCCACCGCGCTGTACCGTGCGGGCGCGGAGGGTGTCGACGAGTGGACCCAGGCCGTCGACGACAGCGGGTACGCGGCCGAGACGGCGCGCGCTCGACTCGACAACCTCGCCGGTGACGTCGAGGCCCTCGGTGGAGCATTCGACACCGCCCTCATCCAGACTGGGTCCGGCGCGAACGGTGTGCTCCGCGAGATGGTGCAGGGCGCTTCGGCGCTGGTCGACATGTACAACGACCTGCCCGCTCCGGTGCAGTCAGCGACGCTGCTTATCGGCGCTGCGACCGCGGCCGTCGCCTTGTCGGGTGGCGCCGCACTGGTAGCCGCACCGAAGTGGGCGGAGCTGCGGTCGACCGTGACGGCAGCCGGTTTCTCCATGGGCCGTATTGCCCTGCAAGGTGCGGGTGTTGGGGCTGCTCTGTCGATCGCGACTGCCGCGGTGAGCGTGCTCGTGTCGAAGCAGGCGGAGATGCGCTCCGGTGCGGAGGAATTCGCTGACAGCCTCGATGCCGCGACGGGAGCCGCCACTCGGTACACGCGTGAGCTGATCGCGAAGAAGCTCGCGGACCAGGGCGCGTTCGAGGGTGCCGCGAAGGCCGGTGTCTCGCAGCGTGAGCTGACGGACGCGGTCTACGAGGGCGGTGCCGCGTACGACACGCTGAAGGCGAAGCTGCGTGCGGCGCACGAGGAGTCGCTCACGTCGGTCCCGATCTGGGAGTCGGCGACGATCGGTAACTCGATCAACGCGATCTCCGACATGAACGTGCAGCTCGGCGACGCCCGCCAGCGTCACACGGATCTGAAGGCCGCGCAGGCGGAGTCGACGGGGGCGTTCAGAGAGGGGGAAGCTGCCACGGCACGTAACGAGCGGGCGCTGGCAGATCTTGCCGGTCGGGCAACCTCCACCCAGGTGGATATCGATTCGCTGGCGAATACGATCCGGGGGTTCGGGTCTGCGCAGATGGATACGAACGCCGCCGCGCGTGGCTTCGAGCAGGCGCTCGACGATCTGCAGGGCTCGATCGAACGGAACGGGACGACGCTCGATCGGACCACCGAGGCCGGTCGAGAGAACGAAGCCAACGTGGATGGGTTGGCACGCACGACGCTGGAGTGGGCTGCCGCCATCGTGCAGCAAACGGGCGATCAGGAAGCCGCGAACGGCGTAATGCAGGCGGGCCGGGATCGGTTGATCGAGATGGTCGGTCAGTTCGGGATCACGGGAGATGCGGCGCAGACGTACGCGGACAGCCTCGGTCTGATCCCCGGGATGATTCCTACCGCGGTCGAATTGAACACGTCCACGGCGACTCGGACGATGGCGGAGTTCCTGGACCGGTGGAACGGCGCGTACATTCGGACGGATCTGCTCGTCAACTCGCCAGGTTCCAGCGGTCTCGGCCCGGTGAAGGGCAACTACTCGGGTGGTCTGTACGAGCAGGCGAAGCCGAAGATGTTCGAGGCAGGCGGGTTCGCATCCGGGATCTTCGCCGGTCGGGCGCGCGGGATCCACAAGTTCGCTGAGGAGAGCCTGCCGTGGGAGGCGTACATCAGCCCGCACCCGGCGCACCGGCAGAAGAACCTGCAGATCCTCGACGAGGTCGGTTACCGGCTGAACGCGTGGGAGCGCCCGTCCGCCTCGGCGCCGGGCATGATGCAGAGTTCCGCGGTGCAGGCCGGCCCGTCTGTCACGACCGGTGACTTCAATCTCGTGAATACGGGACTGTCCCGCACGGAGGTGAAGGAGCTCATCCGCGACGAGGTGGACCGGAACTTCATGCGGGGAGGACTTCGGTGATGCGAGATGATCTGAGCATGTGGGAAGACGACGAGATCCGCACCGGCTCCGAGGACGTGTTCGCGTGGGACGGCGAGATGATCGAGCAGGAGGCGATCCCGCTCGCGCTCAGCATCCGTACGGACGTCGCACGGGCCATCGACGAGTACGAGCTCATCCTGACGAGGACGTTGTCGCCGGCCTACGCGGCGATGGTGTCTGCTCGCGCGGCGGGGTTGATCACGTTCGAGGTCCTCGAGCATGGCGAATGGCCGGTCGCGGTCGTGACTACGGTGGCGGAGCGTCTTCAGGCGTTCATCGTCGGGTCGAAGGCGCGGCTTCAGTTCCACCTGGACCGTCGGCCCGATACCGCCTGAGCGGCGCTGTGCGCCTCAGGGATGTCTGTCTCAGATGAGACCGCGCTCGCGATACTGCTCGACCCGTGAGACGTACTCAGCGCGCCGCTGCCGCTGATACGTGGTCTGCAGGTCGGGTCGATCGGTGACGTCGACGCCGTCGCAATGCGGCCGCTCCCACGGTGCATCGGCGCCGGCGCGGAGGTACGTCAGCTCGGTGGCGGTGTCGACTCGGCCGGGGACGGCGTTCGCGCGGGGGTCCATGGCCGCCACGGTAGGCGAGGCCCCCGACATCATCGAAACGTCCCCGGCGTCCCTCTTCGGAGGTGACGCCGGGGACGTTTCGTCGTGTGTGCGCTTGTATGACATACTCACGGGCATGGGTGGGGCATCGTGGCGCGAGGTCTGGCGCGACGGGGCGCTCGCAGACGGATACGAGGAATTGTTCGACGAGCTCGAACGTTCTGGATGGTACGCGCGAACACGCATGGGTGAAACCGGTATCCGGTTTTGGCCCGATGGTGCCCGCGCGAAGCAGATCGTAATCGACACGCGACTCAATCTGAACCCACACCGTCTTTCCATGTGGAGAGAGCACACTGGCCTTGATCTGGCCATAGAGATTGAAGAAGGAGGGAAATGATGAGCAAATTGTTCGGTGTCGGAGTCGAAGCTACTTTCGACGAGCCGTTCGCATTCACCGACGAATGGGTGGATGCCATCTACTGCTCCCTCGAGAAGAACATGGTTGTCCGCAGTGTCGACATGTTCCTGTCCGAGGATGAGGCAAAGGTCACCTTCCTTCTCGGCATCAAGACTTTCATCGACGACAGCCCAGAGTCGGCGAGTGATCTCGCCCGCCAGGCCCTGGACCGGGCGTTTGAATCGACCGGAGACGAAAGTCATGCGAACGACATGATCGTCACCCAGAGCGAAATTCTGCAGTTCGCTTAATCGCGCAGGACTCAACGAAGGCCCCCCGGTCATTTCCGGGGGGCCTTCGTTGTTCGCGGGAGCGCATGTGGCTACGTGCGGGCGCTCGGCGCAAACGACACAACCGCGCTCACCGCCACCGGTGGTGAGGCGCACAGCGCTGCTCAGGATGCGCTGTGGAGCGCTCTCATCCGGTACTGATGCACGGGGCTCTGCGCGAGGTGCAGCCGAAGGTGCTTGAGCAGCACGTCCTCACGCACGACCCGAGTCCGCTGACCGTCGATTAGCCGCCACTCCATGGGCATGCCCCATTGGCGCCAGTATCGGATGGTCCGCTCGGACCGGTTCACCCGGGCTGCTGCGGACCTGTACGTGTGCCACTTCACCGACGCCATGCGATTCATTCTGGGCCCTGTCGGACGGCCCTCGCCATGGCAACACCGTGGCAACAGAAGTCGTGAGCGAGCATCATCGTGCAGGGTTGTGGTGATCAGAATCGGCCCGTATTCACGCGGTTCCTTGGTGCACGAGCGCGCTGTTGCGGGTCGGACGGGGTTTCCGGTACCAAAGGTCGCTGGTTCGATTCCAGTCGGGGGCACCATACGAGACAAGGGATCGCGGGTCAATTAGACCCGCGGTCCCTTTCGTCTAGCGACGGGCCTCGTCGGAGCGTCATCGTTCGCGCCGGGTGAGATCACGCGTCCGTGGCGAGATCACACGCTATGTGGCGTGATGTCGTGCGTAACGTGTGCGTTGGCGCCGGGCGTGTGCCGTCGCGCCGTGCGACGTGACGCCGCTGCCAGCCCGCGTGCGGCGATGCTGTCCTTCACCAGAGACGCCGGTCCGAGCGAATCGTCGAGCAGCAGCGGCCCGATGGAGGCTCTGCGCTACTCCGGGAGCGCCACTCCCTCATCGCAGGTCTGCGCGATCAGAGCGTGCCGTGGTCTTCTCTGGGGATGCGCACGGGCCTCAGCCGCCAGGCGCTGAGTGAGCGCGTTGTCGGCGCCGACAGATAGGGAGCCACGCGTCATCGCCGGCCCGGTTTGTCGGCTGGAAGTTCCTGCGCCGTCCAGATTCGACAGCTCTGGAACGGAGCGACGGATTGACGTAGAATATGACTCTGAAATCATACTGCGATGGAGGGTGCAATGACTGCCTCGACGCTCATCCGCGCCGCCCGCAAGAGCCAGCGACTCACTCAGAAGCAACTCGCAGACCGCACTCAGATCGACCAGAGCCGCGTTTCCCGGTCAGAGGGCGGGCGAGATACCGAATTCGGCACGGTGGAGCGACTGCTCGCCGGCGCAGGGCATCGGCTGTACTCCGCACCGACCCAGCGTGACGACGCGGCGACTGCGGCTGAAGAGATTCGGCATCGGCTAGCGGAAGGGCAGAGGGACCGCGCTCTTCGCGCGCTCCTGCAACTCAACGACAATCTTCTCGCCGAGCGAGGGTTGGTGCGAGGGATTCTCGGCTTGGCCGAGCCTGCATCGACGCTGGATCGAGCGTGGGATGCTGCGCTCGCGGGTCTCGTCGCCTGGCGGCTGCGAGAGGGAGGACTCCCCGCACCCGAGTGGGTTTCAGATCCGAGCCGGTATCTCCGTGCGCCCGCGACGCTCGACGTCGACCCGGCCGACCCGACTCCGCCCCCGTCGGAGGTGCCAGACGAGTTCGCCGAGCGCGGTGTGCTCGTCTGGCGTGACACCTTCGCGAGCGTGTGAGCGTGGCGACGACGCTCGACAGAGAGGACATCCTCGACGGGCTCAGGGCCCTCATCGCTGAGCTGCACGACTCACACCAGGTCGCGGGTATCCGGATCGTCGGTGGAGCAGCTCTCGCGCTCCGCTACTTCGACCGTGGCACGACGCAGGATCTCGATTCGCTCCACATCGAGCCGGGAAATGACGCCGAAGTCGCAGCAGCCGCGGCGAAGGTAGCCCAGTCCCGCGGGTGGGATCCGGGCTGGCTGAACTTCGACGTCGAGAAGGCCGATGCGCTTCCCACGTTCGGTCGTAGATCGGTCGAGTGGGAGACCATCTACGACCACGACGGCATCGTTATCCACGTCGCCGCTCAGGAAGCGATGCTGGCGATGAAGCTGCGCGCCAACCGGCCCGGCCGCGATACGAACGACATCCGGCAGCTTCTACGACTGTGCAACGTCACCACACTCAACGACGCCGAGGAACTCTACGAGGACTTCTACCCGGGGGATGCGCTCTCGGACCGCGCCGTGAATATGGCCGCCGCCATCCTCGAGGGCGGGCTGCCAGACGATGTCCCCTCGCCGGGGCCGATCGAACTCTAGCGACGCGATCAGGAACACACCTCGATTAGTGCTCCGACGGCAAGGCGATAGTGGTCGAGCGCGGCTCCGTTCCCATCGCTCGCTCTTTTCAGACTTCGCGCTCCGCGCTGCGCTCACCAACCGCACGTGCCGGTCGCTGGTCCGATTCCCGTCGGGGGCACGTGTCAGCAGAGGGCCGCGAGTCGTTCAGACTCCGCGGCCCTCTTCTTATTCGCCAAGGTGTGCACACCCGGCGACTCACCCGTTCATAAAGCGAATTCACCCGCATCGGTGGTGAGTGCCAGCCGTCGTCGGTCGAGGGTGAATGGCCGCCCGGCGTGGTCGCGCGGCGGGTGCTCAGCCGTGATCGTCGCTGTGACGCGGCCCCGTGAGCAGCCCCACGTCGAGCAGCGAGTCGAGAGTCTGCCGAACCGACGCCCGCGCGTCGCCCCCGTCCGGTGCCCCATGGGTCTCCACGGCGGCGGTGACGAGTTCGTCGAACGAGGCGCCGTCGGCGGCGAGCCACAGGGTGGGGCCGATCCCGTCGAGGAGGTGCACGGTGGTCTGGTCGTCGGGAGCTCTCGTCAGCAGCGCCAGACGCCCGTCGAGCTCGACGGCATCCTGAACCGGTGTCCGGCGGAAGGGGTGCACGTCGGTGCGATGGCGATTGTTCCGGGCGAGGGGAACATTCAGCGCGATGGCACCCGGCAGGGCCGCCCGTTCGGTGTCGAATAGGGCTCGCACGAGGGGGAGTACCTCTTCGGCCTCGCGATAGCGCAGGCCGAGCGCGCCTCCCGTCCCCTGGATGTGGCCGATGAGGGTCTGCAGGGGCGCCGTGAGCTCGCCGAGATAGCTGCACTGCGGGGCGAGGGCGGCGACGGCCTCGTCGACGGGAAGCTCGACGAGTCGCGGCGGCGCGTCGTCGCTCAGGCGATCGAGAGCCACGATGGCGTGCAGCCGCAGAGGTACGTCGGGAAGATCCCGCAGCCCCAGGCTGCGCGGAGACAGCTGTCGCTTGGCCCGCGCGACATCGTCGATGATCGACAGCGGTTTGCGGTAGGCCACGACCCCGCCCTCTGCGGTGACGCCGACGCTCTCGTCGCTGACGTAGGCGTACTCGCGGGCGAGACGCGACATGAGCGTGGTCTTGCCCATGCCGGACCGACCGGAGAAGAGGATCACGCGGCCCCGGTCATCGGCGACGGCTCCCGCGTGGACCATCCAGAGGTGACCGCGTCGGGCGGAGAGCGCGGCGTGGGTCACCTGGGTCGTCAGATCGGCGACGGTCGCGTCGAAGGGGAAATGCGCCCGGGGAGCCACCGTGGCGACGGGCGACCGCGGATGCGCCGGGCGAGTGCCCGACCAGGCTTCGCCCAGCAGGTCGCGGTCGGACGGGGGGAGCCCTGCGATCGCCATGCGCACGACGACCCCGAGTGCCTCGATGTCGAGATCGGCGTCGGCGGTGGTCGGCACGGACATGAGGCCCTCCCCGTGCCGTTGCGGGGGCGGCACGGCTACCGAGTGTGCGAGGTGGTCGATACCGGCGGTGCCCGCCGAGCGCGACGGCCGACCGGGTGAAGCCGTCGGTGTCCGCGGCCGAATCGCGCGCGCCGGCCCTTTGTCAAGACCGGTCGACGCATTCGTCACCGCTTGCGATGCTGGACCCACCTTGGAAAGGGGTCTGTCATGAGTATCGGAGCCGGCATTGCGCTCTTCGTCATCGGCGCCATCCTCGCATTCGCGGTGAACCTGCCGAACGAATTCGTGGACCTCAGCATGATCGGGTACATCATGATGGGCGCGGGGGCGGTCGTGTTCGTGATCGGGCTCGTGCTGCTGGTTCGCCGCCGTCAGACCGACACCGTCACCCGCACCGAGGCCGCGGGCGGCGCGCAGGTCACCCGTTCCACCACCCGCTCCTCGAACGACGACCTCGTCTGATAGCTCTCGGGGGCATCACCCCGAGGGACCCGCCATGACCGAACCCCCTCCCACCGTCGCCGACGATTCCGCTGTCGGCGGCCTCTTCGACGGTCGGTACCGTCTGGGCCGCGTGCTCGGACAGGGTGGGTACGCCCGCGTGTACGAGGCTGTCGACACGAGTCTCGGGCGCACCGTCGCGCTGAAGGTGATCGACGCGGGCAGCGCCGACCCGTCGGACGCCGCGCGCGTGCGCTCCGAGATCCGCCTGCTCGCATCACTGTCGCACCCGTCGCTCGTCACGCTCTACGACGCGCGTCTCGCCGCCGAACCGGCCTACCTGTCGATGGAGCTGATCGCCGGCCCGACGCTCAGCGAGCTCATCGCCCGCGGACCCCTCCCCGGCCCCGACGTCGCCCGCACGGGGCGCGAGATCGCCGAGGCGCTCACCGTCATCCACTCCCGCGGCATCGTGCACCGCGACGTCAAGCCGTCGAACATCCTCGTGCGCCCCGCCGCCCACGCGGGCGAGAGCCCCCGCGCGACCCTGGCCGACTTCGGGATCGCGTCGCTGGTGGGGGCGACGCGCCTGACACGCGCCGACACCGTCATCGGCACCGCCGCGTACCTCAGCCCCGAGCAGGCGCGGGGGATGCCCGCGGCCCCACCCAGCGACGTGTACGCCCTCGGCCTCGTGCTGCTCGAGGCGCTGACGGGAACGCGCGCCTTCGCCGGCCGCACGCCGCACGAGGCGCTCGCCGCGCGTCTGGTCGCAGCCCCCGAGATCCCGCCGTCGATCCCCGACCGCTGGCGCACGGTGCTGCAGGACATGACGGCCGTCGACCCGGCAAAGCGACCGGATGCCGCGGGCCTCATCGCCGTGTTGCGCCCCCTGTCCGACCTCGAGACGTCGCCGGCCGCGTCCTCTCCGCGCACCGCGCCGCTGCCCGACGCGACCGCGCCCACGCGCATCCTCGACTCATCCGCATCGACGTCTCGTCGCCCCTCGCGTCGGCTCGTGATCGTGGCGTCCGTGCTCGCGGTGCTCCTCGCCGCCGGAGCGGTGACGGCAGCCGTCGCCGTGTCGAGCGCGGGATCGAGCGTGCAGCCCGAGCTGCCGTCGCTCCCGCAGCCGCTCGACCAACACGTCGACGACCTCTGGAAGGAAGTCGGTCCATGAGGCGCCGTATCGCTCCCGCCGCCGGTCTCGTGCTGGCTGCAGTCTTGACCCTCTCGGCGTGCACGCCGCCCGCGGCCGAGCCGACCGCATGGCAGTCGACGGTCGAGACGGTCGCCGCGCAGGCGTCCGGAGGAGACTACGCCGCCGCCCTGGCGACGCTCGATGCTCTCGAGGCCGAGGTCACCGCTCGCCGCGACGCCGGAGAGCTCCCCGCAGACGAGGCCGAGGCGATCCTCAGCCGCATCGCCACCGTGCGCGCCGACCTCATCTCACTCACGCCGACGCCCACCCCCACGCCGGAGCCCGTGCAGACGAGTGAGCCCGTGCAGCAGCAGCCGATTGAGCCGGAAGAAGACGGCTCGACCGATGACGGCACCGACGACGAGGTCGACCCGGGAGACCAGGGACCGGGCAACGGGCCGTCCGACCAGGCGCCGGGCGGCAGTGGCAACGGGAACGGCAACGGCAACAACGGGAACGGAAAAGACGGCGGGGGCGGCGGACAGGGAAAGAAGAACGGCTGAGTCCGCGTGAGGACCGGGGCGGCGGCCGTGTCCGCGTAGAGGACGGTCGCGGGAGTCGGCCACGCAACGATCTCGACCCCGGACGACGACGCCCCATCTCGTTGCGCGGCCGCCGAATGGCATCCATTCATCCGCATTCGCCGGTCGCGAGCCGTCGTCCCCGCGCGGCGTGCGAGGATGGCCCGGTGCCGCGCCGAGTGACCGCTGAACTCGACCTCGATCTGGGGTCGTCCGTCGACCTGATCTTCCAGATCACCGCCGCCCAGGGGGTGCCCCTCGTGAGCGAGACGTTGACCTTCTCGCAGGGCGATCGAGTGTACACGCCGACCGAGATCGTCGACCAGTCGGGCAGCCGCTTGCACCGTCTCACGGGGGAGCAGGGCCCGCTGTCCGTGCGGTACGAAGCGCGGGCGAACGGCCCGTCGCAGAACCCCCGCACGAGCGACCTCGAGACCATCACGTACCTGCGCCCCAGTCGGTACTGCCAGTCCGACGAGGTGTTCGCCCAGGCTCGCCGTCAGTTCCGCGGGCTCACCGGCGCGGAGTTGGTCTCGGCGGTCTCGAGCTTCGTGGCGTCCACCGTCACGTACACCCCCGGGCTGAGCCTCGGGACTGACAGCGCGGTCACCACGCTGATGACCGGCCAGGGCGTCTGCCGCGACTACGCGCACGTCGTGATCGCGCTGCTGCGGGCCATGGACATGCCCGCCCGCTACGCCGCGTGCTACGCGCCGGGACTCGAACCGATGGACTTCCACGCCGTCGCCGAGGCCTACATCGACGGCGCCTGGTATGTCATCGACGCCACCCGCCTCTCCGATCGGCGCTCGCTCGTGCGCATCGCGACCGGACGCGACGCGTCGGACTGCGCATTCCTGAGCTTCTATGGCGGCTACGTCGGCCTCGATCGCCTGCACGTCGACGCGGTGCTCGAGAACGAGGTCCCGGATGCCGCGACCCCCGACGACCACGAAGCCCTGGTGCAGATCGCCTGAGACCCCGCCCAACCGCAGACACGGCGTCAGACTCCGCGCGTCGTCGCCCACGGCCGCGACTCTCGCATCGTGCGCGCGGGGAGCGTGCAGCCGGCTCGGCCTAGAATTGCAGGGCTATGGATCCCGCTGCCCTCTCCGCTGCCCTGCTCGCCGTCATCGCCCCGCTCGCGGAGGCGCGCCGAGAGGGCTCTTCGGCGGGGATCAGGGCCGCCGACCTTCCGCTCGAGCGCCCGAAGAACCGTGACCACGGCGACTGGGCCTCCAACGCCGCGATGAAGCTGTCGAAGGTCGTCGGCGCCAACCCGCGGGAGTTCGCCGCCGACATCGCCGCGGGTCTCGAGGCCGTCGACGGCATCGCCAGCGTCGAGGTCGCCGGTCCCGGCTTCATCAACATCCGCCTCGACGCGGCCGCCGCGGGCGCCCTCGCCAAGACGATCGTCGACCAGGGCGCGGCCTTCGGCACGAACGACTCCCGCGCCGACGAGATCATCAACCTCGAGTTCGTCAGCGCCAACCCCACCGGGCCCATCCACCTCGGCGGCACGCGGTGGGCCGCCGCCGGAGACGCCCTCGCCCGCATGCTGTCGGCGCAGGGCGCCCAGGTGACGCGCGAGTACTACTTCAACGACCACGGCGCGCAGATCGACCGCTTCGCCCGCAGCCTCGTCGCCGCCCACCAGGGCGACCCGACGCCCGAAGACGGCTACGGCGGCGCCTACATCGGTGACATCGCTCAGCGCGTGGTCGAGGCGTACGACGGTGACATCGACGCCCTCGACGCCGAGGCCAAGCAAGAGGCCTTCCGCGAGCTCGGCGTCAACCTCATGTTCGGCGAGATCAAGCAGTCGCTGCACGAGTTCGGCGTCGACTTCGACGTGTACTTCCACGAGAACGACCTGCACGACTCGGGTGCCGTCGAGCGCGCGGTCGCTCGCCTGCGCGAACTCGGCCACATCTTCGAAGCCGACGGGGCGACCTGGCTGCGGTCGACCGAGTTCGGCGACGACAAAGACCGCGTCATCATCAAGTCCGACGGGCAGCCCGCCTACATCTCGGGCGATCTGGCGTACTACCTCGACAAGCGCGAGCGCGGCTTCAACCGCTGCATCATCATGCTCGGCGCCGATCACCACGGCTACGTCCAGCGCCTGATGGCGATGTGCGCGGCCTTCGGCGACGAGCCGAACGTCAACCTCCAGGTGCTGATCGGCCAGATGGTCAACCTCGTGCGCGACGGTCAGCCCATGCGCATGTCCAAGCGCGCCGGCACCGTGGCCACTCTCGAAGACCTCGTCGAGATCGTCGGGGTGGATGCCGCCCGCTACGCCCTCACGCGCAGCTCGGCCGACTCGAACCTCGACATCGACCTCGACGTGCTGCAGAAGCGCACGAACGACAACCCGGTCTTCTACGTGCAGTACGCGCACGCCCGTACGCACAACGTGGCGCGCAACGCCGCGGCATCCGGGGTCGACCGCTCCGAGTTCGCGCCCGAGCTGCTCGACCACGAGACCGAGTCGGCTCTGTTGGGCGCTCTGCAGGAGTTCCCGCGCATCGTGTCGTTCGCCGCCGAGGTGCGCGAGCCGCACCGCGTCGCGCGGTACCTCGAGGAGCTCGCGGGTCTCTATCACCGCTGGTACGACAACTGCCGCGTCATCCCGCTGGGCGATGCGCCCGTCGAGTCGGTGCAACGCACGCGCCTGTGGCTGAACGACGCCACCGGCCAGGTGCTGCGCAACGGCCTGACGCTGCTGGGCGTCAGCGCTCCGGAGCGGATGTAAACAATGACGGATGCCACGACGCAAAGCCGTCGGCCCCGTCGCCGGATCGCGGTGATCGTGGTGATCATCGTGCTGGTGGTGGCGGCCGTGGTCGCGGCGGAGTTCATCGCGCGCTCGGTCGTGACCGGGACGGTGCGTTCGCTCGTGGTCGAGAACGTCGGTCTCCCCGACGACCAAGACGTCGATGTGCAGGTGGGCGGTGGCCTGGTGCTGCCGCAGGTGCTCGGCGGACGACTGTCCGAGGTCACCGTCGCCTCGGACGATGTCACCCTCGGTCCGATCACCGGTGACGTGCTCGTCGATCTGCGGGGCGTCCCCGTATCGGGTGGCGCCGCCGCCGAGGGGGGCACTGCTTCCGTGCGTCTCGACCAGGATCAGCTCCGCGAGCTCCTCACCCAGATCCCCGACCTGCCGGCGAGCACCGTGACGATCGCCGCGCCCGACGTGATGCTCCAGGCGTCGTTGTCGTTGTTCGGCATCGCCATCCCGGTCGGAGTGGGGGTGACCCCGGGCGCCTCCGACGGAGACCTCACCCTGGCCCCCTCCACGTTCTCCGTCGGCGGCAACGCCGTGGATGCCGACACGCTCCGTCAGCAGTTCGGCGGCGTGGCCGACGCGGTGCTGCAGACCTCGAGCCTGTGCATCGCCGATCGTCTGCCCGCGGGGCTCACCCTGACCTCGGCGACCGTGCAGGGCCCGGATCTGGTGGCGACGTTCGACATCGCCGGTGGCATCCTGAACGACCCGGCCCTCCAGGCCGACGGTTCCTGCGGCTGACGTCGCCCGAGACGCGTCGTCCGCCGGGGCGACGGGTCGGCGCCACTCACCCTGCGCGTGACCGTATTTCACCTGCGCATGTCGAAGTGTCCTGCGTGATCGGTCGGTGACCACTCCTCATAGCGTGACGACGTCGGTGGCCTCGGCTCGAATCGAGGTCGGCGACGTTCATCGCCCACGTCGCCGTCACGGCGCATCGTCACGCACGGGAGCACCCCCTCATGGCCGACATCAGCTCTGTCTCCTCGATCCTCGAATCCCCTCCGACCGCATCACCGGCCGGCGCCGCTCTCTCGCGCCGGTCGGTCGTGGCAGCCGGTGTCTTCGCCGTTCCGGCCGTCACCCTCCTCAGCCAGTCGCCCGCGTCGGCGAACACCTCCGTCCTGCCGCAGATCGCGATCGAGGCGGCCGGGGGAGTCATCCCGGCCACGGGACCCGTCGCCGTCACGGTGACCGTCCGCTCACTTGCGGGCGCCTTGCTCCCCGGGCAGGTGGTCTCTCTGACGGGTCCGCCCGACTCGAACTTTGCCTCGAGCGACGGCACCACCGACGGCTCGGGTCGGTTCACGACGACGTTCTGGCTGGCGAAGCCGTGGATCACCCCCGGAACGACGATCACGATCACCGCCGTCTCCACGGGAACGAGCGCGTCACAGGCGTTCACGGTGGTCGGCTCCAACATGCTGGCGACGGGACCGAACACGTGGGGCCACATCGGCAATGGCGCTCCCGGCGGCCAGTGGGTCACGCCCGCGCAGACGCTGCCGGTGTTCCCGAGCCCCGTGGTGCAGGTGGCCAGCGGCGAGGCGCACACGGTGGTCCTGCTGGCAAACGGGACGGTGTGGACGGCGGGAAACCCCGCCTATGGGCGCCTGGGCCGCGACACGAACGTGGTGCCCTACACCCAGTTCGGTCAGGTGCCCGGCTTGTCCGACGTCACCCAGATCGCGGCGCAGCGCAACGGTTGCTACGCCCTGAGCGCGGGAAAGGTCTACGCGTGGGGCTGGAATAACTGGGGCCAGGTGGGTGATGGCACGACGGTGGGCCGGGATCGCCCGACCCTGGTCAGCGGTCTGTCCGGCGTCATCACTCTGGCGGCGGGCCGGGTGAACGGACTGGTGATCCTGGCCGACAAGACCGTGCGCGCGTGGGGTGCCGCGAACGAGAAGGGGCAGGTGGGCAACGGCAGCACGAGCAACCAGCTCACCCCGGTGACGGTGACCGGACTCTCCGGCATCGTGCAGCTCGCGGGCGGAAACGACACGCACTCCGCGCTGAAGTCCGACGGGACGGTGTGGGCGTGGGGTGCGAACGACCAGGGTCAGGTGGGTGATGGCACGAACATCACTCAGCTGACACCGGTGATGGTCGCTCCCCTGAACCCGGTCCGGTACTCGGCGATCGCCCGCGGTGGAGACACGGGGTACGCCATCGTCGCCGACGCCAAGCAGGTCGTTGCATGGGGAAGGAACAACGAGGGTCAGGTCGGCAGCGGCCCGGCAGGGGCGCCCACCGAACTCCTTCCCCGCGAGGTCGACGGAATGACGAACATCGTCATTCTCGCCGCGGGTGTCTCGAGCGCCTATGCCAAGAAAGCCGATTCCACGGTCTTCGCGTGGGGTCTCAACACCAACGGCGAACTCGGTGTCGGCGACACGACCAGCCGCAACCTCCCGACGCCCGTCGCAGGGCTCTCCGGCCGCTTCATCAGTGCGATCTCCTCGGGTGCGCAGATGACGGCGGCCTACTTCGTCGCCGAGTCCGCGACGGTGACGGTCGACGTTGACTCGCAGGTGACCGCGGGCGCCGCCGGCGCCGTGACAGCCTCGGTCGTTGCCCCGTCGAGCGCGGTGATGAACACGGCGCTGACGCTGTCGGCGACGGGGGACACCACCCTGGGTGCCACGTCGGGAACGACCGACGGCGCCGGGCACTTCAGTACGACGGTGACTCCGAACGTGTGGACGCGGCCCGGTTCGGTGTTGCGCGTGACCGCGTCGTGCGATGCCGGCGCGGCGACCGATACGTTCACGGTGCTCGGCGCGAACACGCTGCACGCGGGGTACTCGGCCTGGACCGCCGGCGGCGACGGGACGTGGAACAACCACACCGTGGCCACGCAGTCGTCGCGACAGTTCTCTTCGCCCGTGGTGCAGGTCTACACGGGCTTCATCTTCGCAGTGGCATTGCTCGCCGATGGGACGGTGTGGTCGGTGGGCCGAAACGACTCGGGGCAGCTCGGCGATCCCTCCATCCCCGTGTACGACGGCGGAGCGTCGTCGGGTCCGTCGATGCAGGGACGGTCGACCTGGGGACGGGTTCCCGGGCTTCCCACCAACATCGTTCAGATCTCCGGCGGACGCAGCACGGTCTACGCGCTCGGCGCCGACGGCATCGTCCACGCGTGGGGATGGAACGGCAACGGCCAGGTCGGCAACGGCAACACCGTCGATCAGACCGGCCCGGTGCAGGTGGCCAACTTGACCGGGGTGAAGCGGGTCTGCGGGGCCTATCGCTCGGCGTTCGCGATTCTGAACGACGGTTCGGTGATGGCGTGGGGCAGCGACCGTAGTGGCAACCTGGGTGACGGCCGTGGCGATGGCACCGCGACGGTCGATCAGTTGACCCCTCTCGCGGTTCCGGGATGGGGCACCGTCACGGACATCGGCGGCGATCACCAGCAGACCGCCGCCCTCCGCACCGACGGAACCGTCTGGACGTGCAGTGCCACCAGCGGAACCCTCGGCAACGGCACGGCGGCCACCAGCGCGGTGCCCGTGCAGGTGTCGGGTCTGTCGAACGTGTCGGCGCTCGGTTTGGGCTTCGGGTTCTTCCACGCCCTGCGCGCGGATAAGACGGTCGTCGGCTGGGGCGCGAACGACGTCGGGCAGCTCGGTATCGGTTCCGTGTCGACGTCGCCGGCGCTGAGCCCGACTCCCGTGTCCGGACTGACCGCCGTATCGCAGATCGCCGATGGATGGGGCGGCGGCTACGCCCTCCTTTCCAACGGTCAGGTGTGGGGATGGGGTCAGAACAGCAGCGGGGAGCTCGCCGACGGGACCACGGCCCTCCGCAAAGCCCCGGTGCAGATGACCGGCATCGGCGCTCGCCCGATTTCTCGGATCGACGCCGGCATCTCCGCCGCTGGTGCGTACGTGATCACCGCGGATGCCACGGTCACCGTCGACGTCGATGCACAGGTGCCGGCAGGAACGGCGGGGGTCGTGCAGGTCGCCGTCACGGCGGCGTCGGCGCCCGTGCCGAACGCGTCGCTGACGTTGTCGGCCACGGGCGGTGCCGTACTCGGCTCGGCCTCGGGCTCGACCAGCAACGAGGGTGCGTACCAGACGAGCGTCACCCCCGACGTCTGGACGATGCCGGGTTCGGTGCTGCGCGTCGCCGCGAACAGCGACCTCGGCTCCGGGGCCGACACGTACCGGGTGTTGGGGGCGAACGCGTTGGGGTTCGGTCGGCAGACGGGGTACGAGTTGGGTGCTGATGGGGCGACAGGGCCGCAGTCGTCGTCGTCCAGCGTGTCGCGAACGCAGGCGACGCAGTTGTGGCGGGAATTCCCGTCTCCGGTGGTGCAGATGGTGTCGACGGGGTCGAGCGGCGACTCGTTCTACAGCTACAACTCCTCGTTCGCGTTGTTGCTGGACGGAAGCGTGTGGGCGGTCGGTGGCAATAGTCACGGTCAGATCGGCGATGGTGTGCAGACCTACCACGCGTCCTGGACGAAGGTGGCGGGTCTTCCGATGATCACGCAGATCAGCGCGGGCAATCTGTCGGTGTACGCGCTGGACAGTTCGGGGGCCGTCTGGGGATGGGGTGACAACTACTTCGGCCAGCTCGGCACGAACGCTCCGGCGCAGGGCCGGGCTGAGACGCCGGTACGGGTGGCGGGTGTCTCGAATGTGCGGCAAGTCAGCGCAGGCTCGCAGAACACCTACTTCCTATTGACCGACGAGTCGGTGTGGTCGGTGGGCCGCGGAGGCGCGCCGCTGGGGACTGGCAGCACGACGCAGCCCGACACCTCGACGCCCGTGCAGGTATCGGGTTTGTCGGGCGTGACGCAGATCGCGGGCCGTGCGGGCGGAGGTATCGCGCTGAAGAACGATGCGACCGTGTGGTCGTGGGGTGTCGACTACTCCGGTGCGTTGGGCTCGGGGACGACTCCGGTCCCGCCGCGGTGGTCCTCGGGGGTCCCGGAGTACAGCTCGGCGACGCCGGTGCAGGTGGCGAGGCTGACGGGCAAGACCGTTACCGCGGTGGCCGGGTTCCTGAGCGGTGGTGTGGCGCTGACGTCGGACGGCGCCGTCTTCGCGTGGGGTGACGGAGTGAGCGGCACCCTCGGTGACGGGGCGAGCACGTCGCGGTCGGTGGCGACACCGGTACAGGGTTTGGACTCGGGGGTGCGGGTCATCTCGGCGTCGGGTCTTTCGGCGTACGCGATCAAGGCGGACGGTTCGGTCGTCGCGTGGGGAGACAACTCCTCCGGTCAGCTCGGCGACGGTTCCACGTTCAACCGCGCCACGCCCGTCGTCGTGGCGGGACTGGCCGGACGCTCAGTGAGCGCACTGATGACGAACTCGCCGGTCTCGTACCGCATGTTCACCATCACCTCCTGACCTGGGGAGTCCCTCAGGGCTCGATGGTCGCCCTGCCCGGGCGCGCACTGCGCCGGGGCGGGGTGACAATCGCAGGCAGGCGACGCGATGCGTCGTCATCGCCGCGTAGCCGCCGTCAGAACGAGAAGCCCCGCGACCCGCGCACACGCCGGGTCGCGGGGCTTCCGCGTGTCAGGCGGTTCCCGTCACCAGACCTGCCGCCACGAGCGCGTCGAGCGCGGCCCGTGTCGCCGCGACGGCGTCGGGGGCGCGGTGGCGCCGGGTCACGGCATCCACGAGGTCCTCGAAGAGGGTGTACTCGGCGGCCAACCAGATCTCGGGGGCGACCCCCGCCAGCACCCGCAGGGTGCCCTCGCCGCTCGTCTCGGCGGTGAGCACGGCCAGGAGCCCGTCGTCGAGGCGGTACCAGTCGACGACCGGCACTCGTCGGAAGCGCCGGCCCGATGCGGCAGCAACGTCGCCGTGATCGAGCGGCGGAGTGCTGCCGGCCCGGTCGGGCTCGGGCCGCGCCGCGCCGCCGACCGCTGCGCGCGCTGTGATGAGGTCGTCGAGGAGCGGCACCAGGTCGCGTGCCTCGGAGTACTGCGCGCGGACTGCCCCTCCCGTCTGCGCGAGGAGCTGCACGATGGTCTGCAGGGGGCGGATGGTCGTGGTGAGGGCGCTCGAGTGTCCGGCCAGGTCGGCCAGTGCGTCGACGTCGGCGAGGGGGACCAGCGCGGCGGGGGAAACCCCGGGCCGCCGGTCGAGCAGCACGAGGCGCGACAGGTGCAGGGGCGCGTCGGGCAGCGGCTGCAGGCCGAGGTCTTCGGGGGCGCGCTGCACCTTGAATCCGTAGCCGTCGGTGATCACCGAGAGCGGCTTTCGGTACGCGTGGACGGCGCCGTCGGCGTCGATGCCGATCGTCTCGTCTGAGACATACCCCCATCGCCGGGCGAGGAACCTCGTGGCGGTGGTCTTGCCGGCGCCCGATCGGCCGATCAGCACCACCACGCCACCGTCGGGGCCTGCCAGCCCGGCGGCGTGCAGCATCCACCGGTCGTGGCGCGGTGCCGTGACGGCGGCGTGGGTCACCGCACCGGAGAGGTGCGCGAGCATCTCGCCGGTCTCGGCGAACCGCTGCGGCGAGACGGTGCGATCCGGCTGCGCCGACGAGGCCGAGACGGTGCTCCGCCAGGCTGAGCGCACGGCCAGGCGCTCCGGGGGATCGAGAGCGGTGAGATCGATGCCGATGCGCACGCCGACGGCATCCACGGTCATCACGTTCGCTGCGGGGGAGGATGCACGGCTCGACACCGCCTCACGGTAGGCGACGGATGCCGACGCGTTCGGCGTCCCGGAACCGCGTGCCGTGCGGGGCGGGATGCCGGCCGGGAAATGTTCACCTTCCGCTTCACCCGCACCGCCGGAGCCGCGCGCTCCTGAGTCGGGCGGCATCCGCGTGTGCCCTAGACTGCAGGGACTACCCGGCGCGTGACTCTCCGCGCGGGTGGAGCCGTGATCCGCGGCCGTCGCGTCGCCGCAAAACCCGATTGGTTCTCCTGTGTCCGCCTCGCACTCCGCGCTCGTGCCCGAGTGGCTCACCGCCCCGGCCGAAGCGAACGCTCTCGTCGCCCCCGTCTGGCCGTCGTCTGCCCGTCGCGTCGACGACGGTTCCGTCGAGATCGGCGGCGTCTCGGTGTTCGACCTCCGTGACCGCTTCGGCACCCCGCTCTACGTCCTCGACGAGGACGAGGTGCGAGCCCACGCGCGACGCGCGCGCGACGCGTTCGAGGCCGCGGCGGCTCGTCACGGCATCCGGGCTCGCGTCTACTACGCGGGCAAGGCGTTCCTGTCGACCGAGGTCGTGCGGTGGGTGGTCGACGAGGGACTCGCTGTCGACGTCTGCACGCGCGGAGAGCTCGAGGTGGCCCTGGCCGGCGGTGCCGAGCCCGCGCGACTGGGGTTCCACGGCAACAACAAGAGCGTCGGCGAGCTGGAGCGCGCGGTCGAGGTCGGTGTCGGCTCGGTCGTCGTCGACAGCCCCATCGAGATCGAGCGTCTCGCTGCCCTCGCCGACCGTCGCGGTGCGGTGCAGTCGGTGCTCGTGCGCGTGCGCACCGGCGTGCACGCCGAGACCCATGCCTTCCTCGCCACAGCGCACGAAGACCAGAAGTTCGGCTTCTCGCTCGAGGGTGCGGCCGACGCGGTCGCCCGCATCCGCGAGCTTCCCAGCCTGCGCTTCGTGGGCCTGCACGCGCACATCGGCTCGCAGATCTTCGACTCCTCCGGCTTCCGCGAATCCGCCGCCCGCCTGGTCGACCTGCACGCCGACCTGCTCGCCGGGGGAGAGATCCCCCTGCTGAACGTCGGCGGCGGGTTCGGCATCTCGTACACCTCGGTCGACGACCCGAAACCCCTCGAATCGATCGCCGACGGCATCCTCGACGCCATCGCCGACGAGTGCGCGGTGCGCGGCATCCCCATGCCCGACGTCGCGTGCGAACCCGGACGCATCATCGTCGGTCAGGCCGGCGTCACCCTGTACGAGGTCGGCACCGTGAAGACCGTCACCGCGGGCGAGAACCTCGACCGCACCTACGTCAGCGTCGACGGCGGCATGAGCGACAACGCCCGCCCGGCGCTCTACGGCGCCGATTTCTCTGCCCGCATCGTCTCGCGCAGCAGCCCCGAGACCCCGGTGCTGTCGCGCGTCGTCGGGCGGCACTGCGAATCGGGCGACATCGTCGTGGATGCCGAATACCTGCCGGGCGATGTCACCCCGGGCGATCTGCTCGCCGTGCCCGCGACCGGCGCCTACTGCTTCTCGCTCGCGAGCAACTACAACTACACGCCGCGTCCGCCCGTCGTCGCCGTGCGCGACGGAGCCGCCCGCGTGATCGTGCGCGGCGAGAGCATCGACGACCTCCTCTCTCGCGACGTCGGCGTTCCGGCATCCACCCTGATCGACACACCCCACGGAGACACCGAATGACCGACTACCGCACGCTCCGCGTGGCGCTCCTCGGCGCCGGCGCCGTCGGCTCGCAGGTCGCCGACCTGCTGCTCAAGCACGGCGACGAGCTCGCCGACCGCGCGGGCGCCAAGCTCGAACTCGCCGGCATCGCCGTGCGCAACCTCGACGCCAAGCGCGAGGCCGATCTGCCCCGCGAACTCTTCACCACCGATGCCGAGACGCTCATCGTCGGCTCCGACATCGTCATCGAGCTGATGGGCGGCATCGAGCCGGCCCGCACCCAGGTGCTGCACGCGATCGCCTCGGGCGCCGACGTCGTCACCGCCAACAAGGCGCTGCTCGCGACCCACGGCTCCGAGGTGTTCGAGGCCGCCGACCAGGTCGGCGCCGAGGTGTACTACGAAGCCGCCGCGGCCGGTGCGATCCCGATCATCCGACCGCTTCGCGACTCGCTCGCCGGCGACCGCGTCGTGCGCATCATGGGCATCGTCAACGGCACGACGAACTACATCCTCGACCGCATGGACACCGAGGGCGCCGACTTCGCCGACGTGCTCGCCCAGGCGCAGGCGCTCGGCTACGCCGAAGCCGACCCCACCGCCGATGTCGAGGGCTACGACGCAGCCCAGAAGGCCGCGATCCTCGCGAGTCTCGCCTTCCACACCACCGTGCCGCTGGATGCCGTGTACCGCGAAGGCATCACCTCGGTCGACGCCGCGATGATCGAATCGGCGCGTCACGCCGGCTACGTCATCAAGCTGCTCGCCGTGTGCGAGCGTCTCGCCGCCGAAGAGGGCGGCACCGAGTCGATCTCGGTGCGCGTGTACCCGGCGCTCGTCGACCGCAGCCACCCCCTCGCGAGCGTGCACGGCGCGAACAACGCCGTCTTCGTGCAGGCCGAAGCCGCCGGCGACCTCATGTTCTACGGTGCGGGCGCCGGTGGCGTTCAGACCGCGTCGGCCGTGCTCGGCGACGTCGTGTCGGCCGCGCGCCGCCACATCGCCGGGGGAGTGGGCGTGGGCGAATCGACCCGCGCGAACCTCCCCGCCGTGCCGATCGGTCACGTCATCACGCGGTACCAGATCACGCTCGAAGTCGACGACAAGCCGGGCGTCCTCGCCACCGTCGCCGGCATCCTAAGCGAGGGTCGCGTGTCGATCGCGACGGTCGAGCAGACGGTCATCGAGGCTGACGAGAACACTCAGACCGGCGGCTCCGCCCGTCTGGTCATCGGAACACACAAGGCCCGTGAGCAGGACCTCAGCGAGACCGTCGAGCGTCTCGCCGCGAGCGGCGTCGTCGAGCGCGTGGTCTCCGTGCTGCGCGTGGAAGGGAACTGAACATGGCACACCTCTGGCGCGGAGTCCTCCGCGAATACGCCGACCGTCTGGGCGTCACCGACGCCTCCACCGTCGTCACCCTCGGCGAGGGCGGCACGCCGCTCCTGCCCGCCCCGTCGCTGTCGCGTCGCACCGGCGCCGACGTCTGGGTGAAGTTCGAGGGGATGAACCCCACCGGCTCCTTCAAGGACCGCGGCATGACGGTCGCCCTCTCGCGCGCCGTCGAGCACGGCGCCAAGGCCGTCATCTGCGCCTCGACCGGCAACACCTCGGCGTCGGCGGCCGCCTACGCCGCGCACGCCGGCATCACCGCCGCGGTGCTCGTGCCCGAGGGCAAGATCGCCATGGGCAAGCTGAGCCAGGCCGTCGCGCACAACGGTCGCCTCATCCAGATCCGCGGCAACTTCGACGACTGCCTCGAGATCGCCCGCGAGCTGGCCGACCACTACCCGGTGCACCTCGTGAACTCGGTCAACCCCGACCGCATCGAGGGGCAGAAGACCGCCGCCTACGAGGTCGTCGAGGTTCTGGGCGACGCGCCCGACTTCCACTTCATCCCCGTCGGCAACGCGGGCAACTACACCGCCTACTCGCGCGGCTACCGCGAAGAGGCCGCCCGCGGCGCCGCCACGACCGTGCCCCGCATGTTCGGCTTCCAGGCCGCTGGCTCCGCCCCGCTCGTGCGCGGCGAGGTCGTGAAGAACCCCGAGACGATCGCCAGCGCCATCCGCATCGGCAACCCCGCCTCGTGGGATCTCGCCCTCGAAGCGCGCGACGCCACCGACGGCTGGTTCGGCGCGATCGACGATGCCCGCATCCTCGAAGCGCAGAAGATCCTCGCCGGTGAGGTCGGCATCTTCGTCGAGCCCGCCTCGGCGATCAGCGTCGCGGGACTGCTCGACCGGGCCGAGGCCGGGGTCATCTCCGCCGGCGCCAAGGTCGTCCTCACGGTCACCGGGCACGGACTCAAGGACCCGCAGTGGGCCCTCCGTCAGCCCGACGGCACCGACGTGCAGCCCACCGTCGTCGACGCCACCACCTCGGAGGTGGCATCCGTCCTGGACCTGCGGCCGGTGAGCGCGTGACCGCAGGCCCCGGCCGTCGGGTCGCGGTCCGCGTTCCCGCCACCAGCGCGAACCTCGGGCCCGGCTTCGACACGCTCGGCCTCGCGCTCAGCGTGTACGACGAGCTCGTCGTCGAACAGCTCGACGGCGACCGCCTCGAGATCGAGGTCGAGGGCGAGGGCGTCGCCGACGTCCCGCGCGACGCCTCGCACCTCGTCGTGCGGGCCATGGCGCACACCTACGCCTCCGTCGGGCGCGCCCTGCCGGGGCTGCGGCTGACGGCACGCAACGTGATCCCGCACGGGCGCGGCATGGGATCGTCGGGGGCCGCCGTGGTCGCCGGCATCCTCGCCGCGAAGGGACTGCTCGAGGGCGAGGCCGACTTCAGCGACGTCGACCTGCTGCGCCTGGCCACCGAGCTCGAGGGGCACCCCGACAACGTCGCGCCGGGCCTCTTCGGCGGACTCACCATCGCGTGGATGGACGCCGAAGGCCCGCAGCACAAGCAGCTCATCGTGCACCGCGGAGTGTCGCCCCTGGTGTTCGTGCCGAGCTTCACCATGTCGACCGCGGTCGCCCGCAGCCTGCAGCCGCTGCAGGTGCCCCGCGAGGACGCCGTGTTCAACGTCTCCCGCTCGGCGCTGCTCATCGCCGCGATGACGCAGAGCCCCGAGCTGCTCATGGCCGCCACCGAAGACAAGCTGCACCAGAACTACCGCGCGCAGGCCATGCCCGAAACCGACCGCCTCGTGCGGGCGTTGCGGGCAGAGGGCTACGCCGCGGTCGTGTCGGGTGCGGGGCCCAGCGTGCTCGTGCTCGCCGACGGTCCCGGACAGCGGCTCGCCGCGGCGGATCTTATGGCATCCGTGGTCGACACCCCGTGGCAGGCGCTCATGCTCGCCGTCGACGTCAAGGGTGGTACAGTGAAAAACGCAGAGGGTTCCGCGTAACTTCGCGAATCTGAGCCTCTGCACCACCTGCGAAATCCGCAACACATCGCGAACCCGGTATCGGCTGCAGTCTCCCGAACCGCTGGTGTCTCTTCGTCTGCGTTCTGCACGGCGAAGCGCGATCTGATCACGTAGCACTTCAGAGGAGCACTCGTGGAGTCCATCTCCGAGACCCAGCCCATCGACGCGCCCGAGGGCGCCGAGACCCCCGCCGAAGAGCAGCCCACGGCTGCGACGCCGGGTACCGACACCGCGCAGGCCGAGGCCGTCGCCGAGACGACGGATGCCGAGGGCGTCGACGCTCCGGATGCCGCTGCCTCCGCCGCCGCGACCGACGCGGCGCAGCCCGAGGCGCTGTTCACCGACGAGGCGCTCGCCTCGGACGCACCGGCCGCCGAGGCCGCGTCCGACGTCGCGGAGCCCGCCGCCACCGAGGCGCCCGCCGCCGAAGCGCCGGCCGAAGAGCCCGCGCCGGCCGAAGAGCCCGCGCCGGTCGAGAAGCCCGCCCGGGCACCGCGCAAGCGCGCACCCCGCCGCGCGACGACGGCCACCGCCAAAGAGAAGGCCGCCGCCGAGGCCGCTGCGGCCGAAGAGAAGGCTGCGGCCGACGCCGCCGCCGTCGAAGCCCCCGCCGCCGACGAGGCCGCAGCCGACGCTGCGGTCGTCGAGGCTCCCGCCGCCGAGTCCGTCTCGGACGACGCCGCGACCACTCCCGTGACCACCGCGGCCGATGTCGCCGACGAGGTGGCCGCCGCCGAGGCGACCTCGACCGTCGAGGCCGACGCCCCGACCGCTGACGCGCCCGTCGCTGACGCACCCGCCGTCGACGCCCCGGCCGCCGACGAGGCCGCTGACGCGTCCGCCTCCGACGCCGACGGCGCAGACCAGGCCGACGAGACCCCCGCCCGCGGCCGTGGCCGCAGCCGGTCGCGCAACCGCAACCGCAACAAGCCCGACGCCGCGGACAAGCCCGAGGCGCAGACCGCGGCCGCCCCCGCCGACGAGGCCGAGGCCCCGCAGCAGGGTGGCCAGCGCGACAATCAGCGCGACGGTGGTCAGCGTGACAACCAGCGCGACTCGAACCAGCGCGAGACCGGGCAGCGCGACAACCAGCGTGACTCGAACCAGCGTGACGGCAATCAGCGTGACGCCGCGCAGCGTGACGGCAACCGTCAGAACGGCCAGCAGGCCCAGCAGCAGCAGGACGGCACGAGCAACCGCAACCGTCAGCGCAACAAGCGCCGCGGCCAGAACACCACGGGCGACGAGTTCGAGACCGAGATCGGTGAGGACGACGTGCTCGTTCCGATCGCCGGTGTGCTCGACGTGCTCGACAACTACGCCTTCGTGCGCACGACCGGCTACCTCTCGGGTCCGAGCGACGTCTACGTCTCGCTCGGCCAGGTGAAGAAGTACAACCTGCGCAAGGGCGACGCCGTCGTCGGCGCGATCAAGCAGCCCCGCGAGGGCGAGCAGCAGGGGCGTCAGAAGTACAACGCGCTCGTGCAGGTCGACTCCATCAACGGCCTCTCGGTCGAAGACGCCGCGACGCGTGTCGAGTTCAACAACCTCACGCCGCTCTACCCGCAGGAGCGGCTGCGCCTCGAGACCGGTCCCGAGAAGCTCACCCAGCGCATCATCGACCTGGTCGCCCCGGTCGGCAAGGGCCAGCGCGGTCTCATCGTGGCGCCGCCCAAGGCCGGCAAGACGATCGTTCTGCAGCAGATCGCCAACGCGATCGCCACGAACAACCCCGAGGTCCACCTCATGGTCGTGCTCGTCGACGAGCGTCCCGAAGAGGTCACCGACATGCAGCGGACCGTTCGCGGCGAGGTCATCGCCTCGACGTTCGACCGCCCGGCCGAAGACCACACCACGGTCGCCGAGCTCGCCATCGAGCGCGCCAAGCGTCTGGTCGAGCTCGGCCGCGACGTCGTCGTGCTGCTCGACTCGATCACCCGCCTCGGCCGCGCGTACAACCTCGCCGCCCCCACCTCGGGCCGCGTGCTCTCCGGTGGCGTCGACGCGTCGGCGCTGTACCCGCCGAAGCGCTTCTTCGGTGCCGCGCGCAACATCGAGAACGGCGGATCGCTCACGATCCTCGCCACCGCGCTCGTCGAGACCGGCTCCAAGATGGATGACGTGATCTTCGAGGAGTTCAAGGGCACCGGCAACAGCGAGCTGCGCCTGAACCGTCAGCTCGCCGACAAGCGCATCTTCCCGGCGGTCGACGTGAACGCGTCGAGCACGCGTCGCGAAGAGATGCTCCTGTCGAACGACGAGGTCAAGATCACCTGGAAGCTCCGCCGCGCGCTGGCCGGTCTCGAGCCCCAGCAGGCCCTCGAGGTCGTGCTCGGCAAGCTCAAAGAGACCCAGTCGAACGTCGAGTTCCTCGTGCAGATGCAGAAGTCGATCCCCGCGCCCGCGCGCGGCGGTGACGACAACAGCATCCGCTGATCCGACCGGGAGTCGCGATGTCGGTACCCGCGATGTTCGAGTCGGTGCGCAGCCTGCTCGACGAGCACAAGGCCGTTCAGGAGGAGCTCTCCGACCCGGCCGTGCACGCCGATGCGGTGCGCGCCAAGCGGGTCAACCGGCGCTACGCCGAGCTCAGCCGCATCGTGCACGCGTACGAGTCCTGGGTCACGGCATCCGACGACCTGGAGGCCGCCCGGGAACTCGCCCGTGAGGACCAGGCGTTCGCCGACGAGGTGCCGGCACTGGAGGAGCGCGTCGTCGAGACGCAGGAGCGTCTTCGGCGCCTCCTCATCCCGCGCGACCCCGACGACGCGCGCGACGTGATCATGGAGATCAAGGGCGGCGAGGGCGGGGCCGAGAGCGCCCTCTTCGCCGCCGACCTGCTGCGCATGTACCTGCAGTACGCGGCATCGATGGGGTGGAAGACCGAGATGCTCGAGCGCACCGAGTCCGACCTCGGCGGCTACAAGGACGTGCAGGTCGCGATCAAGGGGTCGTCGAGTGATCCCGCGCAGGGTGTGTGGGCGCACCTGAAGTACGAGGGCGGCGTGCACCGCGTGCAGCGGGTGCCGGCGACCGAGTCGCAGGGGCGCATCCACACCTCGACGACCGGCGTGTTGGTGTTCCCCGAGGTCGACGAGCCCGAAGAGGTCGGCATTGACCCCAACGACCTGAAGATCGACGTGTTCCGCTCGTCGGGACCGGGCGGCCAGTCGGTCAACACGACCGATTCGGCCGTGCGCATCACGCACGTGCCGACGGGCATCGTCGTGTCGATGCAGAACGAGAAGTCGCAGCTGCAGAACCGCGAGGCCGGCATGCGCGTCCTGCGCGCCCGCCTGCTCGCCAAGCAGCAGGAGGAGCGCGACGCGGTCGCCGCCGACGCGCGCAAGTCGCAGATCCGCGGCATGGACCGCTCCGAGCGCATCCGCACCTACAACTTCCCCGAGAACCGCATCGCCGACCACCGCACCGGGTACAAGGCCTACAACCTCGACCAGGTGATGGACGGCGCCCTCGGCCCGATCATCGAGTCGGCCATCACGGCCGACGAAGAGGCGCGTCTGACGGCACTGGCCGGCGAGTGACGCCGCCGCGTCGCGGCCCGAACTCCTGAGAAATCCGCGATCTGGCGCCTCCGCGCCCGCTGGGTGCTGGCGCGAGACGAGAATCTCAGGAGTTCGGCTCGCCCGCAGACTCCGAGACGCTCACGCGTCCCATACCGGCGGGTGGGGGAGCGCTCCGCGGCGGCCCTCGAGCTGAGCGGCGAGCGACAGCAGCGCGGCTTCGCCGCCGGGGCGACCGACGAGCTGCACCGAGACGGGGTGCCCGGCGGCGTCCGTCGTCACCGGCAGCGTCAGGGCTGGGAGCCCTGCGACGTTGACGAAGCTCGAGTACGGCGCGTACTCGACCTGCATCGCGAAAGTGCGTTCGGGATCGTGCCCCGCGTAGGAGCCCACGGGCTGGGGAGCCTGCGCCAACGCGGGGGTGAGCACCGCGTCGAACGCGGCGAAGTCGGCGATCGTGCGCCGTTCGAAGGCGCGCGCCGAGGCGAGACCTCCCAGCAGGTCGAGCGACGACAGTCGGCGCCCCTCGCGCACGAGCCACGCCGTCAGCGGCTCGACCAGTGTCATGTCGTCGTCGCTGAGAGGGATGCGCGCGGCGCTCGCGCGCCACAGCACGTGGAAGAGCGACGCGTAGCCGAACGGATGCCAGGCCGCGCCCTCGACGTCGTGCCCCGCGTCGGCGAGCCAGGCGGCGGCCGTGTCGTAGGCCGAGCGCGCAGCGGGATCGAGGGTGATGTTCTCGTCGTCGTCCCACGGCGAGACCGTGGTGACGCCGATGCGGAGCGGGCCCGGATCGCGACGTGCGGCGTCGACGAACGGGCCGGTGCCGGGGGCGGCCGTGGCGTAGGTGAACGGACCGAGTCCCACCAGGGCGTCCAGCAGCAGTGCCGCATCTTCGACGCTCCGCGCGATCGGGCCGGTGACCGACAGCCCGTCGGGGGAATCGAAGCCCGAGCCGATCGGCAGCCGTCCGCGCGAGGGTTTCAGCCCGACGACGCCCGTCGTCGCCGACGGGATACGGATCGATCCGCCGCCGTCGGACCCCACCGCGGCGGGCAGCAGCCCCGCGGCGACCGCGACGGCGGCCCCGCCGCTCGAACCGCCCGCGCCCGCCGAGAGGCGCCAGGGATCGCGGGCCGGCGCGTGGATGAGGGGTTCGGTGAAGCCGGTGAGGCCGAACTCGGACGTGCTCGTCTTGCCGAGGTTCACCGCGCCCGCGGCGTCGAGCGCCTCGGCCAGCGGGTCCGACGTCGAGGGGACGAGATGGGCGCGGGAGCGCGAGCCGTACCGCGTCGGCACCCCGGCGCGGGCGACGAGGTCCTTATCGGCGAGGGGGATCCCCCACAGCGGACCCCGGGTGGGGGAGGCCGTGACCTCTCCGGCTCGGCGGAGCGCGGCATCCGGGGTCACCTCGGCGAACGCCCCCAGATCCGCGAACCGCCGGATGCGGGCGAGGTAGTGGGCAGCGAGGTCGGTGGGCGAGAGATCGCCCGCGCGCAGCGCTGCGACCTGCGCGGCGAGGGAGAGATCGTGCAGCCGCGTCATGAGTGGAGGCACCGCGTCAGATCGAGTACTCGGGCGCGGTCAGCAGGGCGCGCGTGTCTTCGCCGCCCCGTCGCGAGCGCGCCGTGGCGGGAACACCGACCAGCACGCTGTCGGCGGGGGCGTCGCGCGTCACGACGGCGTTGGCCCCGACGACGCTGCGCGCACCCAGGGTGATCGGGCCGAGGACCTTCGCTCCGGCTCCGACGGCGACGCCGTCGTGCAGGGTGGGATGCCGCTTGCCCCCCTCGCGCTGACGACCGCCGAGCGTGACCCCGTGATACAGCATGACGTCGTCGCCGACCTCGGCCGTCTCGCCGACGACGACACCCATGCCGTGGTCGATGAAGAAGCGTCGGCCGATCGTGGCGCCCGGGTGGATCTCGATCCCGGTGAGCCACCGCGTCACCTGCGACAGGGCCCGCGCCGGGAAGCGCAGGCCCTGTCGCCACAGGCGGTGCGAGACGCGGTGCATCCACACCGCGTGCAGGCCCGGGTACAGCAGGGCGATCTCGAGCCCGCTCCGGGCTGCCGGATCACGGAGTTTGGCGGCGGCGACGTCTTCGCGGATGCGGGAGATGGCCCCCACGTCAGTCTTCGCGCAGGTGCTCGTACAGGGCCGTCGAGAGGTACCGCTCGCCGTACGAGGGGATGATCACGACGATGTTCTTGCCGGCGGCTTCGGGGCGGCGGGCCACCTCGAGAGCCGCCCAGATGGCGGCACCCGACGACATGCCGACCAGGATGCCGTCTTTGGCCGCGGTCTCGCGGGCCAGACGGATCGCGTCGTCGAACTCGACGTCGATGACCTCGTCGATGATGTCGCGGTCGAGGATCGCGGGCACGAAGTTGGGACCGATGCCCTGGATCTTGTGGGGGCCGGGGTGGCCCTTGGTGAGGACGGGGGAGTCGGCCGGCTCGACGGCGACGATCTGCACGCCGGGCACGCGCTCTTTGAGCACCTGGCCGACGCCCGTGATCGTGCCGCCCGTGCCGATGCCGGCCACGAAGTAGTCGACCTTGCCGTCGGTGTCGCGCAGGATCTCTTCGGCCGTCGTCTTGCGGTGGATCGCCGGGTTCGCCTCGTTCTCGAACTGGCGGGCCCAGACGGCTCCCGGAGTCTCGGCCACGATGCGCTTGGCCTCGTCGACGGCGTGCGACATGCCCTTGGTGGGGTCGGTCAGCACGAGGTCGGCGCCGAAGGCCTTGAGCAGGATGCGACGCTCTTTCGACATCGACGCCGGCATCGTCAGGATGACCTTGTACCCGCGGGCGGCGCCCACCATCGCGAGGGCGATGCCGGTGTTCCCGCTGGTGGACTCGACGATCGTGCCGCCCGGCTTCAGCTCGCCCGAGGCTTCGGCCGCGTCGACGATGGCGATGCCCAGGCGGTCCTTCACGCTGGAGGCCGGGTTGTAGAACTCGAGCTTGGCGAGGATCTGCGCGTCGGTACCCTCCGCCACGCGGTTCAGTCGTACGAGTGGCGTGTCGCCGAACGCAGAGGTGATGTCGGAGTGGATGCCGGGCATGGCTTGCCTTTCGCCGTCGATCAGAACCCCCTCATTTTAGGCGAGGCCACCGACATCTCCGGCCGTATGACGCCGCGCGACTAGGCTGGGCTCCCGTCATGCCAGAGACCGTCCCCGCCCCCGCCCCGTCGTCGGTCGCCGACGTCGTCCGCGACACCGCCCGGCGCTTCGGTGCAGCCGGAGTCCCCGACCCGCAGGTCGACGCCGAGCTGCTCGTCGCGCACGTGCTCGACTCCTCTCGCGGGGGAGTGCAGGCCGCCGCCATCCGGGGCGATCGGATGCCACCCCCCGCCGTCGCGGCCCTGGCGCCGCTCGTCGACCGACGCTGCGCGCGCGAACCGCTGCAGCACCTGACCGGTCTCGCGCCCTTCCGCTCCCTGGAACTGGCGGTCGGGCCGGGCGTCTTCGTGCCGCGACCCGAGACCGAGATGGTGGCGCAACTGGCGATCGATGCGTTGCGCTCCGTGGCATCCGAGAGTCCGATCGCCGTCGACCTCGGCACCGGCAGCGGCGCGATCGCGCTCGCGATGGCCACCGAGGTGTCGCACGCGCGGGTCTTCGCGGCCGAGAACTCGGTCGACGCCTACATCTGGACGAAGCAGAACGTCGCCCGCATCGGCGCGCGCAACGTCACGCTCGCCTTGATCGACCTCGCCGACGCGTTCCCCGAGCTCGACGGCACGGTGTCGGTCGTGGCATCCAACCCGCCCTACGTGCCCGACGACGCGATTCCCCGCGACCCGGAGGTGCGGTTGTTCGATCCGCCGGCGGCGCTCTACGGCGGACCCGACGGATTGGATGCCGTGCGGCAGCTGAGCCGCGTGGGTCTGCGTCTCGCTCATCCCGGCGGCTCGATCGTCATCGAGCACGGCGAGTGGCAGGGAGCGGCCATCCGCGACATCCTCACCGCCGACGGCTGGCGCGCGGCGGCGACGCACCCCGACCTCACCGCCCGGGACCGCGCGACGACGGCCGTACGCCCCTGACCATGATCGGCCGCGCGCGCGACTAGACTGGCGCGCGTTATGTCACCCGTCTACGACTGCCGTGACGAGTCGCAGCTGCTTCCCGGAATGCGCCACGCGCGTCAGGCGATCGGCCGAGGCGAACTCGTCGTGCTCCCCACCGACACCGTCTACGGAATCGCCGCCGACGCGTTCAATGCGCGCGCCGTCGCGGGACTCCTCGAGGCGAAGGGCCGCGGCCGCCAGCAGCCGCCGCCCGTGCTCGTCGCCGGCGTCGGGACGCTGCGCGCCCTCGTCGCCGAGATCCCGCCCGCGGTCGACGACCTCGTGCGTGAGTTCTGGCCGGGAGGTCTGACCATCGTGCTGCCCGCGCAGCCCTCGCTGTCGTGGGATCTCGGCGACACGCACGGCACCGTGGCCGTGCGCATGCCGGCCCACAAGCTCACCCTCGAACTGCTCGAAGAGACCGGTCCCCTCGCCGTCTCGAGCGCCAACCGCACCGGCATGCCCGCCGCGGTGAACATCGACTCCGCGCGCGACATGCTCGGCGACAGTGTCGCGGCCTACCTCGACGCCGGGGTGAGCGAGACCGGCATCGCCTCGACCATCGTCGACGCGACCACCCTGGTCGGGGGAGCGGAGCCCCGGGTGCGCGTGCTGCGCGAGGGGGCGATCTCGCGCGAGCGCCTGCGCGAGGTGCTCGGCGACCTGCTCGAGCCCGACCCGGTCGACGACCGCGACGTGACCCCGTCCGCTCCCGTGTCGCTCGACACCCCCTCGTCGTCCGACCCCGCGCCGCGGGCCGACGCTCACGAGACCCCGGATTCCGAGGCGCCGGGTCCGTGACCCAGTACCTTCTCACCATCCTCTTCACGGCAGCGGTGACGCTGGCGCTGTCGTGGGTGGTGTGGAAGCTCGCCCTGCGGTTCAAGCTGTACCCCGGGATCCGCGATCGCGACGTGCACAAGACGCCGACTCCGCGCCTGGGCGGGGTGGCGATGTTCCTCGGCGTCGTGGCCGCCTTCGCACTGTCGAGCCGCAACCCCTACTTCTCGATCTTCTGGACCGACCCGGTTCCGGTTCTCTCGCTGCTGGGTGCGGTGCTGCTGATCGTCCTCGTCGGTGTCGCCGACGACCTGTGGGACCTCGACTGGATGATCAAGCTCGGCGCGCAGTTCATCGCCGCCGGGATCATCGCCTGGTTCGGCCAGTTGCAGATCCTCTCGCTGCCGATCGGCGCCCTCACGGTCGGGTCGAGCTGGGTGAGTTTCCTGCTCACCGTCTTCGCCCTCGTCGTCGTCATGAACGCCGTGAACTTCATCGACGGCCTCAACGGTCTGGTCGCGGGGGTCTGCCTCATCGCCAACGGGGTCTTCTTCGCGTACTCGTACCTGCTCGTGCGCGACACCGGCGCCAGCACCTACTTCAACCTGGCGTCGTTCATCGCGGCGGTGCTGGTGGGGGCCTGTCTCGGGTTCCTCCCGATGAACTGGACGCCCGCCAAGCTCTTCATGGGCGACGCCGGCGCTCTCATGCTCGGTCTGCTCATGGCGAGCTCGGCGATCGCGATCACCGGGCAGCTCGACCCCGCCGTGCTCGACCCCGAGAAGATCGGGCGATCGCAGCTGCTGGGTGCGTTCATCCCCATCCTGCTGCCGGTCGTGATCGTGCTGCTTCCCCTGCTCGACTTCGGGCTCGCCGTCGCGCGGCGCCAGTGGGCCGGACGCTCGCCGTTCTCGCCGGACCGCAAGCACCTGCACCATCGCATGCTCGACATGGGTCACACCGATCGCGATGCCGTGCTCATCTTCTACAGCTGGACCGCCGTGGTGAGCCTGGCGTTCCTGCTCATGTACATCGGCACCCAGCAGAGCTGGCCCGGCGACTACGCCTTCGGCATCGTCTTCGGCATCGTCGGCGTCGCCGCCTGCGTGGTGCTCACCCTGCTTCCGTCCCGGCGCTTCGCGCGTCGCCCCGTCCGTGAGGAACCGTCATGACCGCCCCGCTCTCCAGCACCCCCGTTCTGCGCGCCGCCCTGATCTGGTCGGCGGTGGTCGCGGTGGTCGTGCTCGTCGTCGCCGTCGGGGTGGGCGCTCTCGTCGCCGGGGGTGACGGAGCGCTCAGCGGGGGAGTGGGAGCCGCGGTGGGCGCCATCTTCCCGGCGCTGACGGCCGTGAGCATCCTGGTCGCCAACCGCTTCTACGGCCACCCGTCGTGGCTGCAGATCTTCTTCGGCGTGGTGCTGGGCGGATGGCTGCTGAAGTTCGTGCTCGTCATCGTGGCCTTCCTGGTGCTGCTGCGCCTGGAGTGGGTGGTGGCGCCGGTGTTCTTCTTCGCACTCCTGGCTACGGCCGTCAGCTCGCTCGTCGTGGACCTCGTCGTCATCTCGCGCATGCGTCTTCCCGCGGTCTCCGAGACCGTCCTGCCGACGCACAGTGATCCCAATGAGGTCTGACCACACTCGGATGCCGCAAATCCACCGATCTTTGATACTGTGTTCATACGCACCTCGGCCGGTGTGCGGCGGTAACGCCGAGGCCCCGGGGAGAGACGTTTCCCACCCTCCCCGAACCGCTTCGTTGCGGCTCGAGAAGCTGGAGCCACCCCGTTGACTCAGGCGAATACGATCGCGCACATCGTTGCTGACGCGAACACATTCCACCCCCCGTCCATCTCGGACTTCTTCCCGCCCGAACTGCTGTTCGCCGGGACGCCGTTCGCGGTCACGCGCATCACCGTCGTGCAGCTGCTCGCCACCGCGGTGATGGTTCTCATCATCGTCGTCGGCACGCGCCGCATGACGGTCGTGCCCGGTCGCTTCCAGAGCGTGATTGAGCTCGGCTTCGGATTCATCCGCGAGCAGATCGCCTTCCAGGTCCTCGGCGAGAAGGACGGCAAGCGCTTCCTTCCGCTGCTGACCGCGATGTTCTTCACGATCCTCGCGCTCAACCTCACCGGTGTCATCCCCGGACTCAACATCCCGGGTACCTCGGTGGCCGGAGCACCGCTGGTCTTCGCCCTGACCGCGTACGTCGCATTCGTCTACGCGGGCATCCGGCGCCACGGCGTGGGTCACTTCCTGAAGAACTCGCTCGTGCCGAGCGGTGTGCCTGTCTACCTCGTGCCGATCATCGCGATCGTCGAGCTGATCTCGGTCTTCATCGCACGGCCCGTGTCGCTCTTCCTCCGACTGCTGCTGAACATGATCGTCGGGCACCTCATGCTCGTCTTGTTCTTCTCGGCCACCCAGTTCTTCTTCTTCAGCTTCAACCTGCTCACGCCTCTCGCTGCGGGAACGCTGGCCCTCGGGTTCGCGTTCACCCTCTTCGAGGTGTTCGTGGCGCTGCTGCAGGCCTACGTCTTCACGATCCTCACCGCGGTCTACATCCAGCTCGCGGTGGCGGAAGAGCACTGACGACCAGCCGCCCGGCTGTTCGCCCTACGAAAGGAAACCCTCAGTGGACGCAACGACGATTCTCGCTCAGGTCACGGGCAACATCGCGACCGTGGGCTACGGTCTCGCTGCCATCGGCCCGGCCATCGGTCTCGGCATCATGATCGGCAAGACCATCGAGTCGACCGCCCGTCAGCCCGAGCTCGCCGGCCGCCTGCAGACCACCATGTTCATCGGTGTCGCCTTCATCGAGATCCTCGCGCTGATCGGCATCGCCACGCCCTTCATCTTCGGCGCGCTCTGATCCACCCGATCCCCGAGTAAGGAGACAGGATGCTTCAGGCTCTTGTCACGGTCGCAGCCGAGGAAGGCTCCAGCGGTAACCCGCTGCTGCCCGCTGTCTACGACATCGTTTGGTCGCTCGTCTGCTTCATCATCATCGCCTTCGTCGTGTGGCGCATCGCGCTTCCGCGCGTCGGCGCGGTGCTGGATCAGCGCAGCACGGCCATCGAGGGCAACATCGCGAAGGCCGACGAGGCTCAGCGCAAGGCCGAGGCCGCTCTCGAGGAGTACACCGCGCAGCTCGCCGCCGCTCGTAAAGAGGCCGGCGAGATCCGCGAGTCCGCTCGTGAAGACGGTCGCAAGATCGTCAACGAGGCCAAGGACACCGCGTCTCTCGAAGCGGCTCGTCTGACCGCTGCGGCGCACACGCAGATCGAGGCCGAGCGTCAGACCGCTCTGGTGTCGCTGCGCGCCGAGGTGGGCACGCTCGCCGTCGACCTCGCCGGCAACGTCATCGGGGAGTCCCTCTCCGACGACGTGAAGGCGCAGGCCGTGGTCGACCGCTTCCTGGCCGACCTCGAGGCATCCGAGAAGGCGGCCAAGTAATGGGCAGCGCGACCACTCAGGCGCGGGCAACCGTCGCCGGCGCCCTCGGCGCCGCGAGCGGTGTCGACCTCGACGTCACCCGCGAGCTCTTCGCCGCGGCACGCACCGTGGACTCGTCGTCGCACCTGAGCGGCGCGCTGGCCGACTCGTCGGCGCCCGCTTCGGCGCGGGCCGACGTGGTCACGGCCGTCTTCGGCCCGTCGTTCGCTCCGACGACGGTGGCGCTGCTGCGCTCCGTCGTCGAGCAGCGCTGGTCGAGCGTCAGCGACCTGATCGACGGGCTCGAAGAGCTCGCGATCCGTGCCGCCGCCGTGGCCGACACGCAGAGCGACGTCGAGGGGGAGCTGTTCCAGTTCTCGCGCACCGTCGCCGCCAACGGCGAACTCGAGCTCGCGCTCGGCAGCCGTGTGGGCGAGCCCGCCGCGAAGGGCGCGCTCGTCGCGTCGCTTCTCGAGGGTCGCGTCAGCGCCGCCACGGTGCTGGTCGCCTCGTCGCTCGTGCGGCAGCCCCGTGAGCGTCGCGTGCGTTCGCTCCTGCGGTGGGCCGAGCGGCTCGTCGCCGAGCAGCGCGGTCGCGTCGTGGCCACGGTGCACGCCGTCGCTCCGCTCAGCGAGGAGCAGGCGACCCGTCTGCAGAACGCCCTCGGCGCCCGGTACGGCGCCGTCGTGACCCTCAACACGGTCATCGACCCGACGGTGGTGGGTGGACTGCGCGTGCAGATCGCCGACGACGTCATCGACGCGAGCGTCTCGGCGCGTCTCGCCGACCTGCGGCAGCGGATCGCAGGCTAAGACTTCCCGCCTGAACGGGCGGAGATCTGGGGGCCGATGGCCCCACGAACGAAGGAAGACAATGGCAGACCTCTCTATCAGCCCCGACGTCATCCGTGACGCGCTGAAGGACTTCGTCAACGCCTACGAGGCCACTGGCGCCGCGGCGAACGAGGTCGGTTCGGTCGTGGATGCCGGTGACGGCATCGCTCACGTCGAAGGCCTCCCCGGTGTCATGGCGAACGAGCTCGTGCGCTTCGCGGACGGCACGCTCGGCCTGGCGCAGAACCTCGACGAGAACCAGATCGGCGTCGTCGTGCTCGGCGAGTTCTCCGGCGTCGAAGAGGGCCAGCCGGTCACCCGCACCGGCGAGGTGCTCTCGGTCGGCGTCGGCGAGGGCTACCTCGGCCGCGTGGTCGACCCGCTCGGCAACCCGATCGACGGCCTCGGCGAGGTCGCGACCTCCGGCCGTCGTGCCCTCGAGCTCCAGGCTCCGGGCGTCATGCAGCGCAAGAGCGTGCACGAGCCCCTGCAGACCGGCATCAAGGCCATCGACGCCATGATCCCCGTCGGCCGTGGCCAGCGTCAGCTGATCATCGGCGACCGCCAGACCGGTAAGACGGCCATCGCGATCGACACGATCATCAACCAGAAGGCCAACTGGGAGTCGGGCGACGTCAACAAGCAGGTGCGTTGCATCTACGTCGCCATCGGCCAGAAGGGCTCGACCATCGCTTCGGTGAAGGGCGCGCTCGAAGAGGCCGGCGCGATGGAGTACACCACCATCGTCGCGGCCCCCGCGTCGGACCCCGCCGGCTTCAAGTACCTCGCTCCCTACACCGGTTCGGCCATCGGCCAGCACTGGATGTACGAGGGCAAGCACGTCCTGATCATCTTCGACGACCTGTCGAAGCAGGCCGAGGCCTACCGCGCCGTGTCGCTGCTGCTGCGCCGCCCGCCGGGCCGCGAGGCGTACCCCGGCGACGTCTTCTACCTGCACTCGCGTCTGCTCGAGCGTTGCGCGAAGCTGTCCGACGAGCTCGGCGCCGGTTCGATGACGGGTCTGCCCATCATCGAGACCAAGGCCAACGACGTCTCGGCGTACATCCCGACCAACGTGATCTCGATCACCGACGGCCAGATCTTCCTGCAGTCCGACCTGTTCAACGCCAACCAGCGTCCCGCGGTCGACGTGGGTATCTCGGTCTCGCGCGTCGGTGGTGACGCCCAGGTGAAGTCGATCAAGAAGGTCTCGGGAACGCTGAAGCTCGAGCTCGCTCAGTACCGCTCGCTCGAGGCGTTCGCGATGTTCGCCAGCGACCTCGACGCGGCGTCGCGTCGTCAGCTCGCCCGCGGTGCGCGCCTGACCGAGCTGCTCAAGCAGCCGCAGTACTCGCCGTACCCCGTCGAGGAGCAGGTCGTCTCGATCTGGGCCGGAACGAACGGCAAGCTCGACACGATCGAGGTCTCCGACGTGCTGCGTTTCGAGCGCGAGCTGCTCGATTACCTGCGTCGCAACTCGACCGTGCTCGACACGCTGCGCGAGACCAACGTGCTGGGCGACGACACCGTCGCCGAGCTCACGCAGAAGGTCGACCAGTTCATCCTCGAGTTCCAGGCGGGCGACGACCAGGCTCTGGTCGGCACCGAGAAGGTCGAGGCCGCCGAGGCCGAAGACGTCAACCAGGAGCGGATCGTCAAGGGCCGTCGCTAAAGCGACGACACGAGAACGGAATCATGGGCGCACAACTACGGGTCTACAAGCAGAAGATCAGTTCTGCTCAGACGACCAAGAAGATCACGAAGGCGATGGAGCTCATCGCTGCGTCGCGCATCCAGAAGGCGATGGCGCGTGTGCGCGCGGCGTCGCCCTTCGCGCGTGCCGTGACCAGCGCGGTGTCGGCGGTGGCGACGCACTCGAGCGTCGACCACCCGCTGACCACCGAGCGTGAGACCATCCGTCGCTCCGCCGTGGTGATCTTCACCTCCGACCGCGGACTCGCGGGCGCGTTCAACTCGCAGATCCTCCGTGAGGGTCTCGAGCTGAGCGAGCTGCTGCGTTCGCAGGGCAAAGAGGTGGAGTACTACCTCGTGGGTCGCAAGGCCGTCGGCTACTTCCAGTTCCGACGCATGGCCAGCAAGGCCCAGTGGACCGGCGACACGGACACGCCCCAGTTCTCGACGGCCGAAGAGATCTCGGCCGCCGTTCTGGAGTCGTACCGCCGCTCCGGCGAGAACGACGGCGTCGATGAGATTCACCTCGTCTACAACCGTTTCGTCAGCATGATGACGCAGTCGCCCGAGACGGTGCGCCTGCTTCCTCTCGAGGTGGTCGAAGCAGACACCGCCGCGGCCCCCGCGACCGTCTACCCGCTCTACGAATTCGAGCCGGACGCCGAGACCGTTCTCGACGCGCTCCTGCCGGTGTACGTGCAGAGCCGAATCTTCAACGCCCTCCTGCAGTCGTCGGCGGCAAAGCACGCCGCCACGCAGAAGGCCATGAAGTCGGCCAGCGACAACGCCGACAAGCTCATCACCGACTACACCCGCCTGCGCAACAACGCGCGTCAGGCGGAGATCACGCAGCAGATCGCCGAGATCGTCGGCGGCGCCGATGCTCTGGCATCCGGCAAGTAAGTCCCAAGGAGAGAAGAAGCCATGAGCCTCACCGCCGAGAAGAGCGACGCGACCGTCGTCGGGCGCGTCGCGCGCGTCACCGGCCCGGTCATCGACATCGAGTTCCCCCACGACTCGATCCCCGAGATCTACAACGCGCTGAAGACGACGATCGTCATCGACGGCGTCTCCAACGAGATCACGCTCGAGGTCGCCCAGCACCTCGGTGACGACCTCGTTCGCGCGATCGCCCTGAAGCCGACCGACGGTGTCGTGCGCGGCCAGGAAGTGCGCAACACCGGCGGCCCCATCTCGGTGCCCGTCGGCGATGTCACCAAGGGCAAGGTGTTCGACGTCACCGGCGAGGTGCTCAACGCAGCGCCCGGCGAGACCGTCGAGATCACCGAGCGCTGGGGCATCCACCGTAAGGCGCCGAGCTTCGACCAGCTCGAGTCGAAGACCACGATGTTCGAGACCGGCATCAAGGTCATCGACCTTCTCACCCCGTACGTGCAGGGTGGAAAGATCGGCCTGTTCGGTGGTGCCGGCGTCGGCAAGACCGTCCTCATCCAGGAGATGATCCAGCGCGTCGCGCAGGACCACGGTGGCGTGTCGGTGTTCGCCGGTGTCGGTGAGCGCACCCGTGAGGGCAACGACCTGATCCACGAGATGGAAGAGGCGGGCGTCTTCGACAAGACCGCCCTCGTGTTCGGCCAGATGGACGAGCCGCCGGGAACGCGTCTGCGCGTCGCCCTGTCGGCGCTGACGATGGCGGAGTACTTCCGCGACGTGCAGAAGCAGGACGTGCTGTTGTTCATCGACAACATCTTCCGCTTCACGCAGGCCGGTTCCGAGGTCTCGACGCTGCTGGGCCGCATGCCCTCGGCAGTGGGTTACCAGCCCAACCTCGCCGACGAGATGGGTGTGCTCCAGGAGCGCATCACCTCGACGCGTGGCCACTCGATCACCTCGCTGCAGGCCATCTACGTGCCCGCCGACGACTACACCGACCCGGCGCCGGCGACCACGTTCGCCCACCTGGATGCCACCACCGAGCTCTCGCGTGAGATCGCGTCGAAGGGTCTGTACCCGGCCGTCGACCCGCTGAGCTCGACGAGCCGCATCCTCGACCCGCGCTACATCGGTGCCGACCACTACCGCGTGGCCACCTCGGTGAAGCAGATCCTGCAGAAGAACAAGGAACTCCAGGAGATCATCGCCATCCTCGGTGTCGACGAGCTCTCCGAGGAAGACAAGATCGTCGTGTCGCGTGCACGCCGCATCCAGCAGTTCCTCTCGCAGAACACCTACATGGCGAAGAAGTTCACCGGCGTCGAGGGCTCCACGGTCCCGATCAAGGAGACCATCGAGTCGTTCGACGCCATCGTCAAGGGTGACTTCGACCACGTCGCCGAGCAGGCGTTCTTCAACGTCGGCGGCATCGGCGACGTCGAAGAGAAGTGGGCGCAGATCCAGAAGGAGAACGGCTGACATGTCGTTGCGTGTGAGCCTGGTCTCGGCCGACGCCGAGGTGTGGACGGGAGAAGCATCTCTCGTCGTGGCCAAGACCGTCGAGGGCGAGATCGGCTTCATGCAGGGTCACGAGCCGGTGCTCGCTATCCTCGCTCAGGGTGAGGTGCGCATCACGCGGACCGACGGCACGAAGATCCTGGCCAACGCCAAGGACGGCTTCCTGTCGATGGCCGACGACGAACTCACCATCGTCGCCGGTAACGCCGCCCTCGTCTCCTGACGACTTCTTCGATCACGACGCGCGTCGCCCGGTTCGCCGGGCGGCGCGCGTCTTTCCCGTGCAAGGGTGTTCATGCTGGTCCTGCTTCCCCCGTCGGAAACCAAGCGCCCGGGCGGTGACGGCACCCCGCTCGACCTCGGGGCTCTCGCTCTGCCCTCCCTGCGACCGCACCGTGCGGCCGTGATCGACGCGCTCGTCGCTCTGTCTTCGGACGAGGACGAGGCCGCCCGCGTGCTCAAGCTCAGCGCGAAGCGCCGACACGAGGTCGCCGACAATGCGGCCCTGCGCTCGGCGCCGACCCTGCCGGCGATCGACCGGTACACCGGCGTGCTTTTCGACGCGCTGGATGCCGGGACCCTGAACGCCGAGCAGCGCTCCTGGCTCGGCGCGCACGTGCTGGTGCACTCGGCGCCCTTCGGGCCGGTCGGCGCCCTCGACGGCATTCCGGCGTACCGGTTGGCCGCGGGGACGTCGGTGCCGGGGCTGCCGGCGCTGCGCCGCGTCTGGGCGGAGGCCGTGACGACGGCGTTGTCGGCGCGGGGCGCGTCGTTCGTGCTCGACCTGCGCTCGGAGGCGTACGTGGCGCTCGGACCGGTGCCGGCGGGGGTCGACGCGGCATACGTGCGGGTGGTGACCGAGGGCGAGGGGGGCGCGGTGCGTGCGCTGAACCACTTCAACAAACACGCCAAGGGTGATCTCGTTCGCGCGCTGGCCCTGTCGAGCCCCGACATCGCGACGCGCGCCGACTTCGTCGCGTGGGCGAGCGGCGCGGGGTGGATCGTTCGCGAAATGCCGGCGGGTGAGGTGGAGCTTGTCGTCTGAGCCCGGCGTGGCCCTGTCAGGAAAGTCTCAGCTTCGCTAGCATGTGACTCGCACGGGGCGCACGGACGCTCCGCCGCGCATTCGCCTGGAAAGGAATCCGCAATGGATGACTCCTACTACTACTCAGACGACGGCGGCTTCGCAGCGCTGGCGTTCCTGGCCATTCTGATCCCCATCCTCCTCTTCTTCGTGGCCATCGCCTACGTCGTCTCGTCGTTCCTCTACATGAAGATCTTCGAGAAGGCGGGTGTGCAGGGCAAGTGGCGCGCGTGGGTGCCGATCTACAACACCCTGGTCGCCGCGAAGCTCGGCGATCTCTCGCCGTGGGTCTTCCTCATCGCCGTCGTCGCCTCCAGCGTCCTCTCGAACATCCCGGTGATCGGCTGGATCCTGTCGCTCGTGCCCCTCGCCGCGGGTCTCATGTACTCGTACCGCATCGGGCTCAAGCTGGGTAAGGACTGGCCCCTGCTGTTCCTCTGGCTCATCCCGGGCATCGGTGGCTTGATCTGGCTGGCGATCGTCGCCTTCAGCAGCAACCGCTGGAACCCCGAGGTCGGTCCCTCGCCGTGGGCGAAGACGTTCCTGGCAGACAAGACCGTCTGGAACGGCATCCCCGTTCAGCCCTACCAGAACGTCTCGGGTGGCGCAGGCGGTGCCGGTTACGGCTCGCCCGCCGCGGGGCCGGGCTACGTGCCGCCCACCGCTCCTCCGGCGCGGGGCTACACGCCCCCGCAGACCCCGCCCGCGGCAGGCCCGACGCCGCCGCCCCCGGCTCCGCCGGCCGGCCCGCAGGCCTGATGCCGCAGGTCTGATTTCGCAGAGGGCCCTCCGCTTCGGCGGGGGGCCCTTCGCTTTGCTCCTTCGCGGTGCGCCGGGATGCCGAGAGCCTTCACCCGGCCGGAGCACGCGGGGTTCGGGTCCCGGTGTCGTCGGTCGGGGATAGCGTGGAGGGATGACATCCCCCGCGCTTCCCCTTCGCTCCGTCGGTCGCTCCGGTCTGCGTGTCTCGGCCGTCGGGCTCGGCTGCAACAACTTCGGCCGAGCCGGCACCGCCACCGAGACCCTCGACGGCACGCGCGCCGTGCTGGGCGCCGCGATCGACGCGGGGGTCACGTTCCTCGACACCGCCGACGTCTACGGTCGCGAGTTCGGGTTGTCCGAGACCCTCATGGGCGAGGCGCTCGAGGGGCGCCGCGACGAGGTGGTGCTCGCGACGAAGTTCGGCCACTCGCACCTGGCGCCCGCACTCCCCGGCGGCTCCAAGGGTTCTCGCGCGCACATCCGTCGTGCCGTCGAGGGCTCGCTGCGGCGCCTGCGCACCGACTGGATCGACCTGTACCAGCTGCACACCCCCGACGACTCCACGCCGATCGACGAAACGCTCGACGCCCTGGCCGACCTCGTCCGCGAGGGCAAGGTGCGATACATCGGCCACTCCAACTTCGCGGGGTGGCAGATCGCCGAGGCCGAGTACGCGGCATCCGGAGTGCGGTTCGTCTCGACCCAGAACCAGTACAGCCTGCTGGCGCGCGCGGCCGAGCGCGAGGTGCTCCCCGCGGCCGAGCGCTTCGGGCTCGGGCTGCTGCCCTTCTTCCCGCTGCACAACGGACTGCTCACCGGCAAGTTCACGCGCGAGGGCGGTCCCGAGGGGAGCCGCATCATGCGTCAGCGTCCCCACCTGTGGCGCGACGCGCCGTGGGACGCCCTCGAGCGCTACCAGGCCTTCTGCGACGCGCGCGGCATCAGCATGCTCGAGGCGACGTTCGCCTGGTTCCTCGCGAACCCCCACGTGGCGAGCGTCATCGCCGGGGCGACCAGCGCCGACCAGGTGCGGGCCAACGCCGCGGCCGCCACGGCCTGGACCCCCGCCGCCGCCGACCTCGACGAGATCGACGGCATCTTCGCCCTCCCCGCCGATCCCGCGGCGGGATGATGGGGCGCGGCGCGTCCCCGGGCGATGCCGGGGTGTCCACTAAGATGACAGAGCCGTGCGTTTCCGCCGGCGCAGCTGTCGGCCAACCGGAGGATCTTTCGTGCCCGAGGTGACCACCCACACGCGTACCGTTCCCCTCGGCGCGGGCGACGTCGAGCTGTCGTGGGCGGCGAGCACCGACACGGGCCGCCGTCGCGAGGTCAATCAAGACGCCGTGCTCGCCGAGTATCCGCTGTTCGTCGTCGCCGACGGCATGGGCGGACACCTGGGCGGTGAGATCGCCAGTGCGAGTACCGTCGACCGGCTGAGCGCCGTCGTCGCCACCGGATCCGTCTCGTCGAAGAGCATCGAGAAGGCCCTGTCGCGCGCGGTGAAGGACATCATCGCCCACCCCGAGACCACCGACGAGGGCACCGGCACGACGCTCACCGGCCTGTATCTCGAGACGCACACCGACGAGCCGCACTGGGTCACCCTGAACATCGGCGATTCACGCGTCTACCTGCTGCGCGACGACGAGATCGTGCAGGTCACCACCGACCATTCCGTGGTGCAGGAACTCATCGCGGCAGGACGTCTCAGCCCCGAAGAGGCCGAGAACCACCCCTACGGCAACGTGATCACGCGCGCCGTCGGCCCGAGCGAAACCGTCAAGCCCGACTACCTGCGCCTCGACGTCCTCGACGGTGACCGTTTCGTCATCTGCTCCGACGGGCTCACGAAAGAGCTGACCGATTTCGGCATCCGCCACTTCCTCGAGGCCAACGCCGATCCGGCCGCAGCGGTCGAAGCCATGATGGCGGCGGCGCTCGAAAACGGCGGTCGCGACAACATCACGATCGTCGTCCTCGACGTGGCCCGCCGCTCCGCCTGAGAATCTCCTCTTGACCGCGGTGACCCGCGGATTCTACGTTCGGCATATGACCTCCGCTCCCGAACGGACGTCGGGCAAAGGATTGGCCAGCGGGACGCTCGGACTCTGGGGTTCGACCGTGATCGGACTGGCCTCCACTGCTCCCGTCTACTCCCTCGTCGCCACCCTCGGTTTCGTCGTGCTCGCCGTCGGCGCCTCGGCGCCGATCGCCTTCGTGCTCGCGTTCATCCCGATGCTGTTCATCGCCTTCGCCTACCGCGAGCTGAACAACGAGATGCCCGACTGCGGCACCACCTTCACGTGGGGGACCAAGGCCTTCGGCCCCTGGATCGGGTGGATGGGCGGCTGGGGCGTCGCCGTGGCGGGCATGGTCGTGCTGGCGAACCTCTCGCAGATCGCCGGCATCTACCTCTGGTCGCTCATCGGCGACGGCTCGCTCGCCGAGAACGTGCCCCTGGTGACGGCGACGGGCGTGGCGTTCATCGCCGCGATGACCTACATCAGCTACCGCGGGGTCGAGATCGGCGAGCGGATCCAGAACATCCTGCTCGCGGTGCAGTACCTCGTGCTGGTGCTGTTCGTCGTCGTGGCCCTGTGGAAGTTCTTCGACGGCACCGCACCCAACCCGACGCCGTTCGACCTGGCGTGGTTCAACCCGCTGGGGTTCACCGACTGGAGCGGCTTCACCGAGGCCGTGCTGCTGGCGCTGTTCATCTACTGGGGCTGGGACACCTGCCTCGCCCTGAACGAAGAGACCAAGGACCCGAAGCGCATCCCGGGCCGCGCCGCCCTGCTGACCACGGTCATCCTGCTCGCGACCTACGTCACCGTCACGGTGGCCGCCATGATGTACGCCGGGGTCGGCGAAGACGGCGCGGGACTCGCGAACGCCGAGAACGCCGACGACGTGTTCCTCGCGCTGAAGGACGACCTCTTCGGCCCCTTCGCGTGGGTGCTGATCGTGGCCGTGCTGATCTCGGCGGTCTCGTCGACGCAGACGACCATTCTGCCCACGGCGCGCGGCACGCTCGCGATGGCGGCGTACAAGGCGCTGCCCGAGCGGTTCCGCACCGTGCACCCGCGCTTCCACACGCCGTCGTTCTCGACGCTGGTGATGGGTATCGTCGCGAGCGTCTACTACGTCGGAATGACGCTCATCAGCGACAACATCCTGCAGGATTCGATCCTGTCGCTCGGGCTGGCGATCGCGTTCTACTACGCCATGACCGGCTACGCCTGCGTCTGGTATTACCGACGTGAGCTGTTCCGCTCGGGCAAGCACCTCGTGTACCGCGGCATCCTGCCCCTGCTGGGCGCGCTCATGCTGACCTACGCCTTCGTGCAGTCGGCGATCGACATGTGGGACCCGGAGTACGGCAACACCGTGCTGTTCGGCATCGGCGGCACCTTCGTCGTCGGCATCGGCGCGCTGGCGATCGGCGTCGTGCTGATGGTCGCGTGGTTCCTCGTCCCCGCGTCGAAGCCGTTCTTCCGCGGCGAGAGCCTCAACCGCGAGACCGAGGTCCTCGTGCCCGACGAGCCGATCGCGTACCCGCGCTCGGTCGACGGCGGTATCTAGGCCGCGTTCCGCTCGGCCGGGCCGCGCGTCGGGGAGACGCGGCGTGGTGCCCGGCCGGGCGCGCGCACCCACGAGAGCACACGTTGCGCGTCTGGTCTCGCGACGGTTCGATCGCGCCGCGGGGCGGGTCAGACCGCGGAGCGGATGGCGCCGACCTCGCGGCCACCGCCCGAGATGCTCAGGGGCAGCAGGGCGAGCGTGTCGGCGACGGCCTCGGGGGACAGGGCTCCGGCGCGCTCGAGCAGGCGCAGCGCGACGGCGTGGCCGGCGCGGTTGGAACCGTCGAGCATCTTCAACGCCACGGTGGTGCCATCGGGGGCCGTCATGACCTGCACGCCCTCGGCGCCCATCTTCGAGAAGACGCCGAGACGCTCGATCACCACGGTGTCGGGGCGACCGGGGCCGTCGATCGTCCACGGGTGCTCCCGCACGGCGCGCACGAGGGTGCCGGCGCTGCGGTGCAGGGCGAAGGGGGAGCGCTCCGACGAGGTCGCGATGCGCTGGATCGCGCGCGCGAGGCCGATGAGGCTCATGGCGTAGACCGGGGCACCGCAGCCGTCGATCGCGGTCGTGGTCATGCGCTCGCCGACCAGACGCTCCAGCACCTCGCGGATGTGCACCTGCAGGGGGTGCTGTTCGTCGAGGTAGTCGGCGGTGGGCCAGCCGTTCGCCACGCACGTGAGCAGCATGGCCGCGTGCTTGCCGGAGCAGTTCATCCGCAGGGGTGAGGGGGCACCGTGATCGCGGACGAGCTCGTCGCGCGCGGCGGTGTCGCTCGGCCACGCGGCGGGGCAGCCCAGGTCGTCTTCGGTCAGTCCGGCCGACTGCAGGATGCCACGGGCCACCTCGACGTGACGCTCGGTGCCGCAGTGGCTGGCCATTGCGATCGCCAGACGCTCACCGGAAAGGTCGGCGCCCGCCGACAGGCAGGCCAGCGCCTGCAGCGGCTTCATGCTCGAACGCGGGAGGAACGACGCGGACGCCTCGCCCAGAGTCAGCTTCTCGGAACCGTCGGGGGCGAGCACGACGGCGACGCCGTAGTGGCGGGACTCGACGAATCCGCTGCGTTCGATGACGGCGAGCTCGACGGAGGCGGGGGGCGTGGCGGGCATCCCTCCATCGTATCCCCGCGGCCCCCTCGTATCCCGGGTCTGCCACCCGCGTGAGGTGCCGGTATTCATCGCTTCGGCCGTGGCCGAAGCGACACATCCTGGCAGCTCACGCCCGAGGGTCGGCGGGGGCGGCAGACTGGACAGCATGAACGGAGAACACCACTACCGCCTGCGCTCGACCTGGACCGGCGACCGGGGGAGCGGGACGAGCGGCTACCGCGACTACGACCGCTCCGTCACGCTCCACGTCGATGGCAAGCCCGAGGTCGCGGCATCCGCCGACACGCCCTTCCGCGGCGACCCCGGCAAGTGGAACCCCGAAGAGCTGCTGCTCGCGGCGCTGAGCGAGTGCCACCTGCTGTCGTACCTGCACGCCTGCGTCACCACCGGCGTCGTCGTGACCGCGTACGTCGACGATGCGTCGGGCACGATGCAGGAGGACGGCAACAGTGGCGGGGCGTTCACCGAGGTGGTGCTTCGTCCTCGCGTGCAGGTCGCGGAGGAGTCGATGGTCGAGGCCGCCCGCGCCGCACACCGGCAGGCGCGCGAGTGGTGCTTCATCGCGAACTCGGTGAACTTCCCCGTGCGTCACGAACCCGAGATCACCGTCGGCTGAGCCGTCCGCTGCGGCGGCGCGCGGCGGCGTCGTACAGTGAGCGCATGCAGTTCGAACCGGCCCTCCGCCGCCTCGACCGGATCGCCGGCGGACGCCACGCCGATCATCGTGTCGCCGTCTCCGACGACCCCCGCGTGGTCCGGTCGTTCCGCTCGGTCACCGTCCTGCTGGCGATCGGCTTCGTGCTGGGGATCGCCACCGTCGTCATCGCGCTGGTCATGACGCTCGACGGCGCCGACGTCGGCCTCGCGGTGTGGATGCGCTGCCTCGTCGTGCTCGCCATCACCACGACGTTGTTCTACTTCCTGTGGCGCGCTCGCGCCGGGTGGTACTGGGCGTTCCGCCGCCTGCAGCTGTTCAGTCGGATCTTCCCCATCGTCGCCCTGGTGCTCGCGGCCATCCCCGGGTTGTACCCGTTCTGGGTCGTCACCGAGCAGATCCTCTTCGCGGTGCTGCTGATCGGGGTGTCGGACTACCTGCAGTCCGATGTCATGCGGGCGGCGTATCCCAAGCCTGAACGCTGAGTTCTCGGCATCCGGATGCCGGAGACCCGGCGTGGTCGCGGGCGCCGCGGCGAGCACGCCTCCGGCATCGTGACCTCACGAGGGGCCCTTCGCGCTCCGAGCGCGGGGTATGCAGGAGTCGTGCGTGCAGCCGCCGGGAGCCCCGACACGGTGGCCGCCGCCGGCGACGTCGGGGTCGCTCGGCCGCACAACGGAAAGGACCCCGCCGGCGCGAGGCCGACGGGGTCCGTTTCGTGAAGAGGGTGCTCAGCGCACGTCGTCGTCGACCCAGTCCATCGACTTGGTGACGGCCTTCTTCCACAGGCGCAGCTCGCGGTCGCGCTCGTCGGAGTCCATGTCGGGCTCCCAGCGCTTGTCTTCCTGCCAGTTGGCGCGGAGGTCGTCGAGGTTGTTCCAGAAGCCGACGGCGAGGCCCGCGGCGTAGGCGGCACCGAGGGCCGTCGTCTCGGCGACGACGGGACGCACGACCGGCACGCCGAGGATGTCGGCCTGGAACTGCATGAGCTCGTCGTTGGCGGTCATGCCGCCGTCGACCTTGAGCTCGGTCAGGTCGACGCCCGAGTCGGCGTTGACGGCCTCGAGCACCTCGCGGGTCTGGAAGGCCGTGGCCTCGAGGGCCGCGCGGGCGATGTGGCCCTTGTTGACGAAGCGGGTCATGCCGACGATCGCACCGCGGGCATCCGGGCGCCAGTACGGCGCGAACAGACCCGAGAACGCCGGGACGAAGTACACCCCACCGTTGTCGTCGACGGTGCGGGCCAGGGCCTCCACCTCGGGAGCCGAGGAGATGATGCCGAGCTGATCGCGCAGCCACTGGATGAGCGAGCCGGTGACGGCGATCGATCCCTCGAGTGCGTAGTGCGCGGGCTGGTCGCCGAGCTTGTATCCGAGGGTGGTCAGCAGCCCGTTCTTCGAGCGGACGATCTCTTCACCCGTCTGGAAGATGAGGAAGTTACCGGTGCCGTAGGTGTTCTTGCTCTCACCCGGGTCGAAGGCGGCCTGGCCGAAGGTCGCGGCCTGCTGGTCGCCCAGGATGCCGGCGATCGGGGTCTCGCGCAGCAGCGACGAGGACTCGACGGCGCCGTACACCTCGGACGAGGAGCGGATCTCGGGCATCATCGAGCGCGGCACACCGAAGTCGGCGAGGATGTCGTCGCGCCATTCGAGGGTCTCGAGGTCCATGAACAGGGTGCGGCTGGCGTTGGTCACGTCGGTGGCGTGGACGCCGCCGTCGATACCGCCGGTGAGGTTCCACAGCACCCAGGTGTCGGTGGTGCCGAACACGAGGTCGCCGGCTTCGGCCTTCTCGCGGGCTCCGTCGACGTTCTCGAGGATCCAGACGATCTTCGTGCCCGAGAAGTACGTCGCCAGGGGAAGACCGACGACGCTCTTGTAGCGCTCCGGGTCGCCGTCGGCGAGACGGTCGACGATCGACTGCGTGCGGGTGTCCTGCCACACGATGGCGTTGTAGACGGGCTTGCCGGTGTTCTTGTCCCAGACCACCGCGGTCTCGCGCTGGTTGGTGATGCCGACGGCGGCGATGTCGTGGCGGGTGATGTCGGCGCGGCTGAGGGCCAGGCCGATCACCTCCTGGGTGTTGCGCCAGATCTCGAGGGGGTCGTGCTCGACCCATCCCGCGCGCGGGAAGATCTGCTCGTGCTCCTTCTGCCCGACGGAGACGACGCTCCCGGACTTGTCGAAGATCATCGCGCGCGTCGAGGTCGTGCCCTGGTCGATGGCGAGGACGTAGTCGGCCATGGAAGGACTCCTTTGTCTAGTTCAGTGTGAGGAAGGGGTGAAGACGGGTGCGGGGGCGACGCGCAGTCGAGGGGCGAGTCGCCCCCGCGGGAGTGTCAGTTGCCGAGGCTGAGCAGCACGGGGGCCAGCAGACCCGCGAGCAGACCACCGACGAGGGGACCGGCGACCGGCACCCAGGCGTAGCCCCAGTCGCTGGAACCCTTGCCCTTGATGGGAAGGATCGCGTGCGCGATGCGGGGGCCGAGGTCACGGGCCGGGTTGATGGCGTAACCGGTGGGACCACCGAGCGAGGCGCCGATGCCGACCACGAGCAGGGCGACGGGAACGGCCGCGAGACCGCCGATGCCACCCGGAACGCCGATGCTGGCCACGCCGTAGTCACCGAAGCCGAAGATCACGAAGACCAGGACGAAGGTGGCGATGACCTCGGTGAGGAAGTTGAAGCCGTACGAACGGATCGCGGGGCCGGTCGAGAACACGCCCAGCTTGGCGGCCGGGTCGGGCTCGTCGTCGAAGTGCTGCTTGTAGGACGCCCACGCGAGCACGGCGCCGATGATGGCACCGACCAGCTGCGCGGCCACGGCCACGAGGAACTGGACGAAGGCGATCTTGCCGGCCACGAGGAGGCCGATCGAGACGGCCGGGTTCAGCTGCGCACCGGAGTACGCCGAGACGATGACACCGGCGAAGACCGCCAGGCCCCATCCCCAGTTGACCATCAGGGTGCCGCCGGCGTTGCCCTTGGTCTTGGCCAAGGCCACGTTGGCGACCACGCCACAGCCCAGCAGGATGAGCATCGCGGTGCCGACCACCTCCGAGAGGAAGTACAGCCCCAAGTTGACTTCTTGCATGTCGTCATCGACCTTTCTTCTGTCACCCGGACAACTTCGGCACGGGTGGTGTTATGCGGCTCGGTGCTCCGAACCTACGGCGAGCGTGCGGGCGCGCAACAGGCGGCGCGCCCGCACGTTCTCTCAGATTCGCGCGACGCCGGCCGACGCCAGGTCGACGCGGTGGGCGGAGCGCAGGATCTCGGTCGTACGGTTCACTTCTTCGTCGACACGGGCGGAGTCCCAACCGAGGGGCTCCGCGATCGTCTCGGCGACCTCTCGCAACGTGCGCTCGGTCATCCCGCCCACGAAGGCGAGGTGGGTGCGGCGCAGCAGCACGTCGATCAGGTGCACGACCTGCTCGTTCCGGGCGATCCAGACCAGCTCTTCGCGGTAGTAACCGGCTGCGTCCGCCAGGGCGGTGGGCTCGGCGGGGAGAACCGCGAGGATCGCGTCGGCGCGCGTGCCGTACCGCTCGAGCATGGCATCCACGAGCTCGGCCGAGTGCGCATTCGTGCGCGTGGCGATCCAGCGGCGCCGCTGCTCGGGGGTCGAGGGGAAGCCCGCGCCGCCGCCGATGGGCAGGCCCTGCGTGCTGATGCGGTGCGGACGACGCAGCTTCTGCAGCGTCTTCATGCTCAAGTGCTCGGCCAGCGCGCGGAACGTGGTCCACTTGCCGCCGACGAGGCTCATCGAGGGGACACCGGCGACCTCGTCTTCGACGATGCGGTAGTCGCGCGACACGAAGCCGGGCGCGGTGTCGTCGTGGCGGGGGAGCGGACGGATACCCGAGAAGGTGTACACGATCTGCGAGCGGTCGACGGCGACGCGGGGGAACACGTGCCCGATCAGGTCGAAGAAGTAGGCGATCTCGTCGTCGGTGCACACGACCGGCTTCGACGGGTCGGCGTCGATGTCGGTCGTGCCGACGAGGACGCGGTCCTTGAGCGGGTAGATGAGCACGATGCGGCCGTCGGAGTGCTCGAAGAAGATCTCGCGCCCGCCGGTCGCCGCGAACAGCTCCGGGTTGTCGAGCACGATGTGCGAGCCCTTGGTGCCGCCCATGAACTGCGTCGTGAGCCCCATGGCGGAGTTCGCCAGGTCGGTCCAGGGGCCGGCGGTGTTGAGCACGACCTTCGCCTTGACCGAGAACTCCTCGCCCGAGACCTCGTCGCGCACGCGAACGCCGTTCGCGTCGGCGCCGACGGCCGAGACGTAGTTGACGGCCTGGGTGCGACCGGCGCCGGCTTCGATGCCATCGCGCAGCACGTCGAGCGCGATGCGCTCGGGGTCGTGCATCGAGGCGTCGAAGTACGTGGCCGTATAGGCCAGGTCGGGGTTGAGCTGGGGGAGCTCGGCCAGCGACTTCTTCTTGCCGAGGAACTTGTGGCGGGGAACGGAGCCACCGTCGCGCGAGAAGGTGTCGTACATGATGAGACCGACCTTGATCAGCAGCGCACCACGCTCGTTGGGCTTTCCGCGGCCGTGCGTGACGAGCAGGCGGAAGGGCGCCGACAGGATGCCGGAGAACGTCTTGTAGATCGGGATCGTCGTCTCGAGCGGCTTGACGTAGTGGGGCGCGGTCTTGAGCAGGTCGTTGCGCTCGGTCACGGCCTCTTTGACGAGGCGGAACTCGCCGTTCTCGAGGTAGCGGATACCGCCGTGCACCATGTGGCTCGACGCCGAGGAGGCGCCCGACACGAAGTCGCCGCGCTCGACGAGGGCGACGCTGACGCCCTGCAGGGCGAGATCGCGGAGGGTGGCGAGGCCGTTGATGCCCCCGCCGATGATGAGGACGTCGAGGTTCTCGGCGTCGCGGAGCGCCTGGACGTCGGCGCGGAGCTGTGTTGCGGGGGACGACATGTCGACTGCGACCTTTCGTTGTTGGTACGACAGTCACAATGCGCCTGTCTGCACGTTGTTGCAAGCCCCTTGAACAAACGTGCACAATGGTGTTCATGGGAACGCAACCATGGTGACGCAGGCGGAAGAGCGGTCCCGTGACGCACTGCGCGCGGCGCAGCTGTACTACATGCAGGACCTGACGATGGACGCCATCGCGCACGAGATGCGCGTGTCACGCTCGTCGGTGTCGCGCCTGCTCCAGCACGCCCGCGACGTGGGCCTCGTCACGATCTCGATCAGCCCGCCCGACGACGCACGGGGCCAGATGGCACAGCGCATCGCCGACCGATTCGGCATCACCGCGCACGTCGTGCCGACCCCGGCCCGCACCTCCGAGGCCGAGCGTCTGGAGCGCACGGCGCTGACCGCGGCGCGCATCCTCGCCGAGCGGGTGGAGTCGTCGATGACCGTCGGCATCGCCTGGGGGTCGACCCTCTCGGCCGTCGCCCGTCACGTGCCGCTGAAAGACGTGCACGACACCCACATCGTGCAGATGAACGGAGCCGCGAACGTGCGCACCTCCGGCATCCCGTACGCCGGCGAGATCCTGTCGAAGTTCGGCACCGCCTGGTCGTCGTCGGTGCACCAATTCCCGGTGCCCGCGCTGTTCGACGACCCGCGCACCAAGCAGGCGATGTGGCGGGAGCGCTCGGTGCGCTCTGTGCTCGAGATCCAGCAGCGCGTCGGCCTGTTCGTCTTCGGCCTCGGCTCGCCGCACGCCGACGTGCCCTCGCACGTCTACAGCGGCGACTACTTCGACGAGCGCGACCGCGCCGTCATCGAACGCGAGGGCATCGTGGGGGACTGCGCGACGGTGTTCTACCGCGCCGACGGCTCGAGCGACGTCGCCGAACTGAACGCGCGCTCCAGCGGGCCCGACCTCGACACGGTCCGGCGCATTCCGCGCCGCTTCTGCGTCGTGTCGAGCCTCTCGAAGCTCGACGGCCTGCGCGGGGCCCTCGCCGCCGGTCTGATCACGGAGCTCGTCGTCGAGGAGTCGCTGGCGCGCCGCCTGCTGAGCGTGACCCGCTGACCCGCCTCGGTCAGCGCTCGCCGAAGCCCTCGTCGATCAGGGCGCGGAGCTCGTCGAGGGCCTGACGGGCCTGCGGGCCACTCGCGCTCACCCGCACCCGTGCACCCTGCCGGACGCCGAGCGCCATCAGGGCGAGGAGGCTCCGCGCCGACACTTCGTCGGAGCCCGCGTCGAGGTCGGCGATACGCACCTCGGCGTCGTACCGCGACGCCGCCTTGACGAACGTGGCCGCCGGGCGCGCGTGCAGGCCCGACGGGTTGACGACCACCGTCTCGAACGAGATCGCGTCCTTCTCGCCTGAGGGTGCAGAACTCCGGGAGTCGATGCCGTGCGCCGTCGGTTCGTCGTCGCGATCCGCGGATGCCGTGGCCTCGCCCTCGCCGAGCTGACGCTGTTTCGCCGCGCCCGCGCCCCGCACCTCGGCGGTCACGGCGTCGAGGTCGGCGCCGCCGGCCGCGGTGACCACCGCGGCCACGAGCCCCTCGACGAACGGCGCGGAGCTCAGCCTCACCTGTTCGGGCGCGGCGACGAACTCGAGGGCGGTCTCGGTGCTGAGGATCGCGGAACCGAGGTCCATCAGCACGAGCACCCCGTCGCCGGAGTCGGCGTCGTCGATCGCGGCGGCGATGGCGACGGCATCCGTGCCCAGATCGCCGTCGGGACCGCCCGCGGCCACGCGCACCCCGGGCGGCTGCTCGCCGCCCATCTGCAGGGCCAGGTGCACGGCGGCATCGGCCAGCGCGCGGCTGTGCGAGACCGCGACGATCCCGATCACTCGGACGCCGCCAACGTGTCGCGCAGTGCCTCGAGCAGCATCGTCGCCGAGGTCGCCCCGGGGTCGAGGTGGCCGGCGCTGCGCTCGCCGAGGTAGCTCGCCCGGCCCTTGCGGGCGACGAGCGGCTCGGTCGCGTCGCGACCGCGGGCCGCCGCCTCGGCCGCGGCCCGCGCGGCGTCGGCCGGCGTCTCCCCGGCGGCCGCGGCGGTGTCCCACGCGTCCACGGCGGGCGAGAGCGCGTCGATCATCGTCTTGTCGCCGAGCTCGGCCTTGCCCCGGGCGACGACCCCCTCGACGCCGGCGCGGAGGGCGGCACCGAGGGTGGTGGCATCCACCTCTCCCTCGCTCAGCGCGGGCCCCATGCGCAGGAAGAGGGTGCCGTACAGCGGACCGCTCGCGCCGCCCACCGACGAGACGAGCGTCATTCCGACGGTCTTGAAGAGGTCGGTCGGGCTGGCGGGCAGGGGGTCGAGCCGCGCGACGACGGCATCGAGACCGCGCGCCATGTTCGAGCCGTGATCGGCGTCGCCGATGGCGGAGTCGAGCTGCGTCAGCTCGTCTTTGTGCTGCTGGACGGTCTCGCGGAACGCCCGCATCCATGACACGAGGTCATCGACCGCGACGGTGCCGCTCATGCGCCCCACCGCAGGCCCGGGGTCACGACCGGCGCATCCCAGAGGCGCAGCATCTCGTCGTCGGCCTTCACGACGGTGAGCGAGGCGCCGGCCATGTCGAGACTCGTGATGTAGTCGCCGATCAGCACCCGCTGCACCTCGACGCCGGCCGCGGCCAGCAGCGGAGCGATCTCGCCGTAGAGCAGGTACTGCTCGATGAGGGGCGTTGCGCCCAGACCCGACAGAAGCACGATCGCGGGTCCCACCGGCTCGCCGAAGTCGTGGACGATCGGGTCGACCAGGAGGGCGGCGATCTCGTGCGCGGATGCCAGCTTCACGCGCGAGCGGCCCGGTTCGCCGTGGATGCCGACTCCGACCTCCATCTCGTCGTCGGGCAGCTCGAACGTGGGGCGACCGGCGGCGGGCACCGTGCAACTCGTGAGCGCGACGCCCATCGAACGCCCGGCGGCGGCGACACGTCGTGCGAGATCGGCCACGGCGGCGAGGTCGGCGCCTTCTTCGGCCCGTGCCCCGACGATCTTCTCGAGGATGACGGTGGTGCCGGTCCCGCGGCGTCCGGCGGTCCAGGTCGAATCCTGCACGGCCACGTCGTCGGCGACGAGGACCGACTCGACCTCGACGCCCTCGGCGGCGGCGAGCTCGGCCGCCATCTCGAAGTTCAGCACGTCGCCGGTGTAGTTCTTCACGATGTGCAGCACGCCGGCCCCCGCATCGACCGCCTGCGTGGCGGCGAGGACCTGGTCGGGGGTGGGGGAGGTGAAGACCTCGCCCGCGGCGGCGGCGTCGAGCATGCCCCGCCCGACGAACCCGCCGTGCATCGGCTCGTGACCGGACCCTCCGCCCGACACCAGCGCCACCTTGCCCGCGCGCGTGGGTTCCGCCCGCAGGATCACCCGGTTCTCGGCATCCACCCGCACCTCGGGGTGCGCGGCCTGGATCCCTCGCAGGGCTTCGGCCAGAACGTCGGCCGGGTCGTTCACGAACTTCTTCACGGGTGCCTCCTCGTTGTGGCGTCGACGGCTCGGGGCCGTCACTCCCGACCCTGCTCGCCGTGCGTCGCCGCGTCAAGCGGCAAAGGCTCAGAGGCGCTCGTGCGGCAAGACCTGCTTGATGCGCTCGAGGGGGTTCTGGGCCGGAGCCTCGTTGTACGCGTTCGCGAGCTGCTGCTCGCTGAGCGCGTGGATCGCGGCCATGATCTCGTCGGTCGCGAGTCGACGCGCGCGGCCCGAGGACGCGGGGCCGTGCGGGGAGAGGTCGAGGGGCGTGCCGAAGCGCACCGTGATGCGCTCCTGGGTCGTCGGGATCTTCGCGCCCACGGGCATGACCTTGTCGGTGCCGATGAGACCGACCGGAACGACGGGGGCCCCGGTCTGCAGAGCGAGGAACGCCACACCCGTGCGCCCCTTGTACAACCGGCCGTCGAGAGACCGCGTGCCCTCGGGGTACAGGGCCACCGCGCGGCCGTCGTCGAGCAGGGCGCGCTGCTGATCGAGCGCGTCGAGGGCCTTCTGGCCGGCGCCGCGCTCGACGGGGATGGCGCCGATGGCGGTGAAGAACTGCCGCGAGGCCCACTTCTCGAAGTACGACGACTTCGCCATGAAGTGCACGGGGCGGGGAGCGGCGACCGGGATGGCGATCGAGTCGATGAACGACAGGTGGTTGCTGGCGAAGATCACCGGTCCGGTGCGCGGCACGTTCTCACGGCCCTCGATGCGCGGGCGGTAGACGGCCCGCGCCAGCGGGGCGATCAGGAAACGGCCGAGGCCGTAGGCCGCACCCATCTGCTGCGGCGCGGCGGCGGGGGTCTCGGCAGCGTCGGAACTCACCCGTCGAGGTTACTCGCCGCCGCATGCCGGCTCGCGCATGCCCGCCCGCGTGTGCGCACCCGCGTCTGCGTGCCCGGGCGCGACGGTGTGCGCGCGGGGACTCCCAGGATCGACAAAGCCGGGTGCGTCAGGATGGACGTTCCCCGTTCTTCTCGAGAGGTCTCCCGTGCGCTTCCGCCCGATCGCTTCCCTGTCCGTCGCCGCCGCCGCGGTGCTGCTGCTGGCCGGATGCACCGGTTCGCCCGATCAGGCGCAGACCCCGGATGCCAGCGCGACCCCGGACGCCGGAGCATGCCAGACCCCGTTCACCGGCGAGGTCCCCGCCGGGCTCGAGGTGTCGGGTGACTTCCAGGGCCCCGTCACCGTCACGCGTCCCGACGGCTTCGCGCCGACCGACGTGCAGCGCACCACCCTCATCGAGGGCTCGGGCGCCGAGATCGCCCCCGGCGACATCGTCAAGGCGAACTACACCGTGATCGACGCCGCCAGCGGTGCCGTCGCGCTCGACTCCCTGACGACCGATCCCGCGGGCATGGACATGGTCGTCAACGCGCAGCAGATCTTCGGCGCGGCCCTGTCGTGCGTGCCGATCGGCTCGCGCACGGTGTCGACCTTCCCCGCCGGCCTGCTCGGCGACGGGTCGCCGGCCTACGTGCTCGTGGCCGACGCCATCGAAGAGCTGCCCACGCGCGCCACCGGCACCGAGGTCCCGCCCGTCGACGGCATGCCCACGGTCACGCTGGCCGACGACGGCGCTCCCACCATCACCGTGCCGACCACGCCCGCTCCCACCGAGACGCGCATCGAGAACCTGCGCCGAGGCGACGGCGACGTGGTCAACCCCGGCGACCAGGTGATCGTGCAGTACACCGGCGTCCTCTACGACGGCGGTACCGTGTTCGACTCCAGCTGGGACAAGGGCATGCCCACCGAGTTCCCGACCACGGGCGTCGTCGCGGGCTTCCGGCAGGCTCTCGAGGGCCAGACGGTCGGCTCGCAGGTGCTCGCCGTCATCCCTCCCGCCGACGGCTACGGCGACGAGGAGAAAGGATCGATCCCGGCGAACTCGACGCTCGTCTTCGTGGTCGACATCCTCGGCGTCCAGCACGCCCCCGCCGCCGCTCAGTAGGCTGACGGGATGCGCCGCGTCCTCATCCTCGGTTCCACCGGTTCGATCGGCACGCAGGCGCTCGACGTCATCCGCGCCAACGCCGACCGCTTCGAGGTCGTCGGCCTCGCCGCCGGCACCGATCGCGCCGGACTCCAGGCGCAGGCCGTCGAGTTCGGCGTGGAGCACACGGCGCTCGGTGCGACCGACGCCGAGCAGCTCGTCCGCGACGTCGACGCCGACGTGGTGCTCAACGGCATCACCGGTTCGGTCGGCCTCGGCCCCACGATCGCCGCGCTCGAAGAGGGCCGCACCCTCGCCCTCGCCAACAAGGAGTCGCTGATCGTCGGCGGTCCGCTCGTCACCGCGCTCGCCGCGCCGGGCCAGATCGTGCCGGTCGACTCCGAGCACTCCGCGATCGCGCAGGCGTTGCGCTCCGGTGAGGCGTCCGAGGTGCGCCGGCTGGTGCTCACGGCATCCGGAGGCCCCTTCCGCGGGCGCTCGCGGGCCCAGCTCGCCGAGGTCACCCCCGCCGAGGCGCTCGCGCACCCGACCTGGGACATGGGCCGCGTGGTCACCACCAACTCCGCCACCCTGGTCAACAAGGGCCTCGAGGTCATCGAGGCGCACCTGCTGTTCGACGTGCCCTACGACCGCATCGACGTCACGGTGCACCCGCAGTCGATCGTGCACTCGATGGTGGAGTTCGTCGACGGCTCCACGATCGCCCAGGCGTCGCCGCCCGACATGCGACTGCCCATCTCGCTCGGGCTCGACTGGCCGCACCGCGTCGCCGGCGTCGGCGCTCCCCTGGATTGGACGCGCGCGTCGCAGTGGACCTTCGAGCCCCTCGACGAGGAGGCCTTCGGCTCGGTCGCCCTCGCCAAGCGCGTCGGACGCGCGGGGGCGACCTACCCCGTCGTGTTCAACGCCGCCAACGAGCAAGCCGTCGACGCGTTCCACGAGGGGCGACTGAGCTTCCTGGACATCGTCGACCTCATCGAACGCGTGGTCGACCAGCACGAGCCGCCGTCCACGCTCACGCGGGAGTCGCTGGCCGAGGCCGAGGCCTGGGCGCGCCGCACGGCCGACGAGATCATCGCCGCGCGCTGACGACGGCTCGCGGGCTCCCGCTCCCGCGGGGCTTCGCGCGCGGGGCGGCAGAGCCGTCCTCACGCGCCGGGCGGCGTCGGGCCGCGGATCCGCGGGACGGGCGGGCGTCAGGCCGGGAAGTCGACCGGGCGCTCGGGATCCGACGACGGCGTCTGGTCGGCGGGATACGGGACGGGCCACTGCGGATCCGGCACGGCCCAGCCGGCCGCGCGCAGCGCGCGGCGCGAGAGCTCCCGCGCCGAGTACGGGGTGCGAACGCCCCGGATGTCGCGGTAATCCTGGTGGCCGGGGCCGGCCCACAGGATGGCGTCGCCCTCGCCGACGAGCTTCACGGCCTCGAGGATCGCCCGCTCGGGCGGGGTGAACTCGTGGACCTCGGCGTCGGGGCGGGCACGGCGCGCGCCCTCGACGAGCACCGTGCGAATGGCATCCGGGTTCTCGTGACGGGGGTGGTGGTCGGTGACGATGAGCACGTCGCTGCCCAGGACGGCGGTGCGGCCCATGTCGAGACGCTTGGTCGCGTCGCGATCGCCGTCGGCGCCGAACACCATGACGACCTTTCCGGGCGTCACGCGGCGGACCGCCGCGAGCGTCTTCTCGAACGCGTCGGGGGAGTGCCCGAAGTCGACGTAGACCGCGGGCCCGTCGGCGCCCGAGACGAGCTGCGTGCGGCCGGGGAGCGAGGCCTCGATGCGCTCGCCGTCGAGGGTGCTGAACAGGTGCTCCCACGTGTAGCCGGTCTCGAGCAGCATGACGATCGCCAGACCCGCGTTGGCGGCCATGTGCCGGCCGATCACCGGCACCACCGTGGTGAGCGAGCGGCCCGCGCGATCACGCAGCGTGAACTCGGTGCCCTCCTGACGCTCGTCGACGATCTCGACGACCCAGTCGGCGTGCTCCGCCGCGGCGGCGTCGTCGGCGATGGCCGGCGTCGCGATGGTCACGACGGGGATCTCGGCGCGGGCCGCGATCTCGGCACCCGAGGCGGAGTCGAGGCAGACGACCCCCCGTCGTGCGCGGTCGGGACGGAACAGCGGGAGCTTGGCCTCGAAGTACTCGCGCATGTCGGCGTAGTCGTCGAGGTGGTCGTGGGTGAGGTTGGTGAAGCCGGCGACGTCGAAGACCAGACCGTCGACGCGGTGCCGGGTGAGCGCCTGCGCGCTGACCTCGACCGCGACGGCCTGCACGCCGCGCTCGCGCATGAGGGCGAGCAGGGCATGGAACTCCGAGGCCTCGGGAGTCGTCAACCGCGACACGATGACGTCGCCCGCGATGTGACGCTCGGCCGTCGACGACAGACCCGTGACGACCCCGAGCTGCCCCAGGATCCCCTCGAGCAGGTGCGACACGCTCGTCTTGCCGTTCGTGCCGGTCGTGGCGAGCAACTGGGGGAGCTCGTCGTCGGGACCGGTGCCGTAGACCCAGGCCGACAGGTCGCCCAGCAGGGCGCGGGGATCGTCGACCACGACGATCGGAAGACCCGCGGGGCCCGCGATCTCGGCGCCGTCGGCATCGGTGATCACCGCGACCGCACCGCGCTCGGCGGCGGTCGCGCTGAACTCGGCACCGTGGCGGTTGACTCCGTGGATCGCGACGAAGGCCTCGCCCGCGCGCAGATCGGCGGTGGCCAGCGTGATGCCGGTGAGGGTCGTGCCGTCGACGTCGCCGGAGCTGCGCACGCCGAAGCGGCGGGCGAGTTCCGCGAGGTCGCGGCGGGGCGGACGCTCCGGCCGGAGCACGGGCGGGAGGTTCGAGGGCGCGTGGGTCGGCATCTCGTCCATTGTCGCATCCGGTGTCGCACAGACACCGCATCGCGGCCGCACGGGCGGTTCAAAGGGATGCGGCGGTATCGTCGGCGGGTGACTGCGATCGCGTTCCTCCTCGGCGTCATCGTGCTCGTGCTCGGCCTGGCCGTCTCGATCGCGTTGCACGAGGTCGGGCACCTGGTGCCCGCCAAGCTCTTCGGCGTGCGCGTCGGGCAGTACATGATCGGCCTGGGGCCCACGCTCTGGTCCAAGCGCATCGGCGAGACCGAGTACGGCGCCAAGGCCCTGCCGCTCGGCGGATACATCTCGATGGCGGGCATGTATCCGCCCGCCCCCGACGAGGGCGAGCCCGGCACCCGCCGGTCGCGCTTCTTCGCCACGATGGTGCAGGACGCCCGCGACGCCAACGCCGAGACGCTCGTCGCCGCCGACGATCGCGTCTTCTACAAGCTCCCGGTCTGGAAGCGCGTGATCGTCATGCTCGGCGGCCCGCTGATGAACCTCGTGCTCGCCGTCGTGCTGTTCTCGATCGCGCTGAGCGGAATCGGCGTGCAGCAGGGCACCACCACCGTCGCGTCGGTCTCGCAGTGCGTGATCCCGGCGAGCCAGCAGCGCGACGCGTGCACGTCGGCCGATCCCGTCGCCCCCGCCGCCGCCGCCGGCATCGAGCCGGGCGACACGATCGTGTCGATCGACGGGACGCCGGTGGCGACGTTCGCCGACGCCGCGGCGATCATCCAGCGCTCGCCGGGCACGCCGCTCTCGGTCGTCATCGAACGCGATGGGGCGCAGCAGACCGTGCAGTTCACCCCGCAGACCACCGATCGCGCCGTGACCGACGCCCAGGGCCGCCCGGTCGTCGACGCGTCGGGTGCCCCCGAGTTCGAGACCGTCGGCTTCGCCGGCGTGACCGCGCAGCAGTCGCTCGTGCCGCAACCCCTGTGGAGCGGTCCCCAGGCGACCGTCACCCAGATCGAGGCGGTCGGCCGGATCGTGGCGACCCTGCCCGTGCGCATCTACGACACCGCGGTCGACACCCTCACCGGTCAGCCCCGAGACCCCAGCAGCCCCATGAGCGTGGTGGGTGCGGGCCGCCTCGCGGGCGACATCGCCGCGGTGGACGCGCCGATCCTCGACCGTGTGCAGCGGATCATCGCCCTGCTGGCGGGTCTGAACGTCGCCCTCTTCGTCTTCAACCTCATCCCGCTGCTGCCGCTCGACGGCGGCCACATCGTCGTCGCCCTCTGGGACGGTCTGAAGAAAGCCCTCGCGCGCGCTCGCGGGCGCATCGCGAAGCCGGTCGATGCCACCCGCCTGGTGCCGGTGACCTTCGTGGTGGTGATCCTGCTCGTGGGGATGGGCGGCGTGCTGTTCCTGGCCGACATCTTCAACCCGGTGAAGCTGCTCTAGGCGCACGCGGCGCTCTTGCCGCCGGCACATCGACGCGGCCGCACCCGGAAGGGGGGCGGCCGCTGTCGCTTGTGCAGGAGGCGTGCCGTTCGCCCCGGCCTCAGAGCACGTGGGCGATGAGACGCTCCAGCGTGCGCATGCCGTCGCGCGACAGGATCGACTCGAGGTGACCCTGCACCGAGGCGTAGCCCGGGCCACGGAGCGCGTAGACGTCGCCCGTCTCGGCATCCGCCGCGACGTCGGTGACGGTCTGCGTCGTGCCGCCCGCGGAGCCGACGGCGAGGCCGCGCTGCGTGTCTCCGGCAGCCACCCGCGCCGTGAACGTGTTGTAGAACCCGATCGAGGCGGACTCGCCGAACAGCTCGACGCTCTTCTGCAGGCCCTGGTGCGGCCGGGCCAGGGGTTCGAGGTCGATCCCCAGCGAGTCGGCGAGGATCTGGTGGCTCAGGCACACCGCCAGCAACGGCGTCGATGCGGCGCGGCGGCGTCCGACGACGTGGCGCATCGCGCTCATGCGCGGGCTGTCGTCGCGCGGGTCGCCGGGGCCGGGGCCCGAGACCACCAGGTCGGCGGCGTCGAGGTCGTCGTCCGAGACCTCGGACCAGTGCACGATGCGGGTGTCGAGACCCAAGTGGCGCAGCTGGTGCGCGAGCATCGTGGTGAAGCGGTCCTCGGCGTCGACGACGAGCGCCGTGCGACCCGCGAAGGGACCGGAGCCGTCGGGATCCTGCGGGTTCATCCAGAACGGTGCGAGGCGGTCGTTGCGGGATGCCAGCAGCTCGGCGATCGCGGGATCCTCGCCGAGGGGGCGGCGCGGGGCCGCCGGTGCGTCGGGATCGGCGTCGGCGGGAGCGGCGGGTGTCGTGTCGCGGGGGATCGCGCCGATCGCGCCGAGCACGCCGGCGGCCTTGCCGTGGGTCTCGCCGACCTCGCCGTACGGGTCGGAGTGACGCACGAGCGTCGCGCCGACCGGCACGCGCAGCCGCCCGTCGACCAGGTAGGCCGTGCGGATGAGGATGGGCGCGTCGAGGTCGTGCGTGGGTCCCTCGGTGGCGCCGTTCGGGGTGAAGAGCGCGGCGACGCCGGAGTAGTAACCGCGGGGGGTCGTCTCGTGGCGCGCGATCACCGTGCAGGCGTTCTGCATGGGGGAGCCGGTGACGGTGGGCGCGAACATCGTCTCGCGCAGGATGTCGCGCGGGTCGAGATCGCTGCGCCCGCGCAGCATGTACTCGGTGTGCGTCAGGCGCGACATCTCTTTGAGGTGGGGACCGGTGATGCGTCCGCCGTCGCTGCAGACGGCGCTCATCATCTTCAACTCCTCGTCGACGACCATGAAGAGCTCTTCGGTCTCTTTGGTCGAGCGCAGGAACTCCGCGAGGGTCTCGGCCGTCGCCCCGCCCGCCGGGTGGCGGAAGGTGCCCGAGATGGGGTTCATCGTGACGATGCCGCCCTGGGCGCTGACGTGCGCCTCGGGGCTCGCTCCCACGGCGATGTGCCCGTCGGTGACGACGGCGAAGGTCCAGTAGGCGCCCTTCTCGTGCTCGAGCAGCGCGCGGAACCAGGTGAGCGCGGCGATCCGCGGGTCGACGTCGACCCCGGCGACGAAGTCGCGACGGATGACGAAGTTGGCGCCCTCGCCGCGGCCGATCTCATCGGCGATGACCTCGCGCACGATGTCGGCGTAGTCCTCGTCGGTGATGTCGAAGCCGGCGTCGTGCAGGGGGATCGCGGTCGTCGGCAGCGATGCCAGCACCTCGGCGCGGGGGAGCGAGACGCGCTGGTCGATGACGAGGCATCGGAGCGGCGCGCCGTCGTCGTGGCAGACGAAGCCGCGCTCGCGCACCTGACGGTACGGCACGAGCGCGAGCACTTCGCGGGGTGTGCCGGCGTCGTCGACGAGCGGCACGTCGGCCAGCAGGTCGACGTCGACGACGTCGCCCGTGAGGACCTCGACCGTGACGCCGTCACGGGCGATCACGGCGAAGGGAGCAGAACCTGCGGCGAGGTCGAGGAGCAGGGAGGAGGGGTCGGGCCCGGTCATCGAGATAACTTCCGTCTGTGAGCGAGGGTCCAAAGCGGCCGCCGAAAACACGAAGACCGCCCGGATTCCCCAGGGGGAGGGCGGTCTGTTGCATGCGAGCGCACCGCCTAGACGGTGTGCCACCAGGATGTGTGCGCGCGCATGGCGCCGAACCTACCACAGGGCACCTTCAGCCCCCGTCCGGGTACCACGGCGTAGGCTGAGTCCGTGCCTGCAGTGAACATCGGGATGCCCCGCGTGCCGGAGGTCCTCGCGCCTCGTCGCAAGACCCGCCAGATCAAGGTGGGCAAGGTGCTCGTGGGCGGTGACGCCCCCGTGAGCGTGCAGTCGATGTGCACGACTCCCACCACCAACATCAACGCCACCCTTCAGCAGATCGCCGAGCTCACGGCATCCGGCTGCGAGATCGTGCGCGTGGCCGTGCCGTCGCAAGACGACGCCGACGTGCTGCACATCATCGCCAAGAAGAGCCAGATCCCGGTCATCGCCGACATCCACTTCCAGCCGAAGTACGTCTTCCAGGCGATCGACGCCGGCTGCGGCGCGGTGCGCGTGAACCCGGGCAACATCCGCAAGTTCGACGACCAGGTCGGCGCGATCGCGAAGGCGGCCAAGGCCGCGGGCGTGTCGCTGCGCATCGGCGTGAACGCCGGGTCGCTCGATCGCCGCCTGCTCGAGAAGTACGGCAAGGCCACGCCCGAGGCGCTCGTCGAGAGCGCCGTATGGGAGGCCTCGCTGTTCGAGGAGCACGACTTCCACGACTTCAAGATCTCGGTCAAGCACAACGACCCCATCGTCATGGTGAAGGCCTATCGACTGCTCGCCGAGCGGGGCGACTGGCCCCTGCACCTCGGCGTCACCGAGGCCGGCCCCGCGTTCCAGGGCACGATCAAGAGCGCCACGGCCTTCGGCATCCTGCTGTCGGAGGGCATCGGCGACACGATCCGCGTCTCGCTCTCGGCCCCGCCCGCCGAAGAGGTCAAGGTCGGCCACCAGATCCTGCAGTCGCTGAACCTCCGCGAGCGCAAGCTCGAGATCGTCTCGTGCCCCTCGTGCGGCCGTGCGCAGGTCGACGTCTACACGCTCGCCGACGACGTCACCGAGGGCCTCAAGGACATGACCGTGCCGCTGCGCGTGGCCGTCATGGGCTGCGTCGTCAACGGCCCCGGAGAGGCGCGCGACGCCGACCTGGGCGTCGCCTCCGGCAACGGCAAGGGCCAGATCTTCGTGAAGGGCGAGGTCGTGAAGACCGTCCCCGAGTCCGAGATCGTGGCGACCCTCATCGCCGAGGCCAACCGCCTCGCCGCCGAGATGGGCCCCGACGCCGCCACCGGCACCGCGCAGGTCATCACGGCCTGACGCGCCCCGGCTCCGCCCGGCCGCGGGGAGACCCGGCGCGCCGAGCGCTGGCCTGCGTGCGCAGTGCGGGCGTTGCGCCGTGACGGTCCGCTAGCGTCGGCATCGTCATGACCGAGAATCCCGCCGCCTCCCTCACCCGCCCGCTCATCGCCGGGGTGGTCACCGCCCTCGTCGGCTTCACCAGCACCTTTGCGGTCGTCCTCACCGGTCTCCGGGCCGTCGGGGCGACGGCGGAGCAGGCGGCCAGCGGGCTGCTCGCCATCACCCTCGTCGTCGGTGTCGGGTGCATCGTTCTCGCGGGGCGCTACCGCATTCCCATCACCGTCGCGTGGTCGACCCCCGGCGTCGCGTTGCTCGCCGCCACGGGTGCGGTCGACGGCGGATGGCCCGCCGTGGTGGGCGGCTTCCTCGTGTCGGCGGCGCTCATCCTCTGCACCGCGCTGTTCCCCCCGCTCGGGGCCCTGATCGCCCGCATTCCCCCCTCGATCGCGCAGGCCATGCTGGCCGGTGTGCTGCTGCCGCTGTGCGTGGCCCCGTTCCTGGGCCTGATCCAAGACCCGTGGGGCGTGGCGCCGGTGCTGATCGTCTGGCTCGTGGCCTCGCGTCTGCTGCCCCGCTGGGCCGTGCCGCTGGCCTTCCTCGCCGCCATCGCCGTGGTCGCCGTGGAGCTGGCGCGCACCGGCGTCGACGCGGATGCCGCGACCTTGCTGCCGCGGCTGGAGTTCACCGTCCCCACGCTCACCGTCGGATCGGTGGTGGGCATCGCGCTGCCGCTGTTCGTGGTGACCAAGGCGTCGCAGAACGTCCCCGGCGTCGCCGTGATGCGCAGCCTCGGCTACACGATCCCGTGGCGCCCCGCGATGCTGGTCACCGGCCTCGGATCGGCCGCCGCGGCGGGCTTCGGCGGACACGCGATGAACCTGGGGGCCATCAGCGCGGCGATCGCCGCCGGCCCCGACTCCCACCCCGACCCGAAGAAGCGCTGGGTGGCGGGCGTCTCGGCGGGCAGCACCTATCTCGTTCTGGGCGCGCTGTCGGCGGCCTTCGCCGCGATCGTGCTGCTGGCCCCGGCGGGCGTCATCCCGGCGGTGGCGGGCGTCGCGCTGTTCGGCGCGTTCGGCTCGGCGGTGCAGCAGGCCATCGATGATCCCGGCGAGCGGCTCCCCGCCGTGGTGACGTTCCTGGTCGCGGCATCCGGGATCGCGGTGTTCGGGGTGAGCGCGGCCTTCTGGGCGCTCGTGGCGGGCCTCGTCACGCGCGCGGTGCTGCACGTGGGGCGCCGCGCCGGGTGAGCCCGGGGGCTGCGCGCGGCCTCAGTGCAGGGTGCCGGCCGACACGGCGAGATCCGTCGGCACGTCGATCGCGGCGCGCACCGCGCTCTCGAGCGCGCGCACGATGTCGTCCAGCGGGAGCGACGGGGCGCCGGCGGGGGCGTCCTCGTTCGCGTACGGGACGTGCACGAACCCCGCGCGCGCCCCCGGCGTCGACGCCGTCGCGTGCAGGGCGGCGAACATCACCTGGTTGCACACGAACGTGCCCGCCGAGTACGACACCGCGGCGGGAATGCCGGCCTCGCCCATCGCCGTCGCCATCGCCTTGACCGGGACGGTCGCGAAGTACGCCGCGGGCGCGCCCTCGACGATCGGGCGGTCGACGGGCTGGGCGCCGTCGTTGTCGGGGATGCGGGCATCGGCCAGGTTGATGGCGACGCGCTCCGGGGTGACCTGCGTGCGACCGCCGGCGAGTCCCGTGGCGATCACCACGTCGGGTCGATGCCGGTCGATGAGGGCCCGCAGCTGCGCGTCCGCCCGGTCGAAGGTGACCGGCAGCACCTCGACGATCAGCTCTTCGGGGCCGCTCCAGCCCGCCGCGACGGCGCGCACCGCCTCACCGGAGGGGTTGGTGGCGTCACCGGCGAACGGCTCGAAGCCCGTGAGAAGCACCGTGGTCATCGTTCCAGGCTACGGCGCGGGGGCTGCGTCGACGATGCGCGCGGCGCGGGCGCCGCACACCCGGCATCCGGCGCGCCCGTCGACGCCGATCGGCGACGTCGTTACCGATTCGACATCGAAAACATTCCCCGCGAGGGAACCGATGGGCGGGATGTGGACACTACAGAGTGTGGATGACGACGACGCCGGGCTCTGGTCCCGGGTATGCCGAGGCGACGAGCTCGCGCTCGCCGCGCTGTTCGATCGGCACGAGGCGCGGCTGTTCCGCCACGCCACGAGACTGCTCACGCATCGGGAGGACGCGAAGGATGCCGTGACGGTGGCGTTCTTCGAACTCTGGCGCAAACGCGCGTCGGTGCGTTTGGTCGACGGGTCTCCGCTGCCGTGGCTGCTGACGGCGGTGGCGCACTGCGCCCGCAACCTCGAGCGCTCGGGGAGGCGGTACCGCACCCTGCTCGAGCGTGTGCCCGCGGCGCCGCCCGCTCCGGCGCCCGACGTCGACGACGGCGCCGTGCTGGGCGCCCTGAAACGGCTCCCCGAACGGGAGCAGGCCGTCGTCGTGCTGGCGGTGCTCGAGGGCTACGCCGAACGCGAGGTGGCCCAAGCCCTGGGCATCCCCGCGGGAACGGTCAAGTCGCGTCTCGCCCGCGCGAAGGCGAAGATGCGCGACGACCTCGCGCCGGAAGGAGCACGGGCATGAACGACGAGCTGACGCCCGATGAGCGCGCGGCGATGCGCGCACGCATCCTCGGCGGTGCGCGGGGGATCACCCCGACGGGCGCCCACCGGGGCACCTGGATCGCGGGATCGGTGGCGGCGGCTCTGATCGTCGCGATCGCCGGGGGCGTGGCGGCGACGTCGACGCTGAGCGCGCCCGAGATCGCGACCTCGCCGTCGCCGAACGCGACCGCGCCGACGCCCCGCTTCACCGCGACGCCGACGCCCACCCTGAGCCCGACCGCTCCCTCGCCGACCCCGACCGCGCCGGCTCTGGCTTTCGGCGGCGACTGTTCGACCGTCTTCGACGACAGCACGGTCTCGGCCATCGCGGGCGTGGAGATGCGGCTGTCGCGGGAGCCGATCGTGTGGGACGCGAGGTGGCTCGGCGGGATCTCGTGCCAGTGGCGCGCCCAGGACCCGACCGAATGGCAGGTGGTGAACCTCACCGTTCTGCCGTGGTCCGTCGTGCCGGACGAGGTCCGGTCGCGGGTCGGAGCGGCACCCGTCTGCGACGGGGGTGGACCCTGCGACTACTCGGAGCGGTTCGGCGACGCGTGGGTGGTCGTCGGTTCCGACGATGGCGCCACCGCGGTACGTGCGGTCGCGGAGGCGGGCGCGCGCGCAGCCGTGTCGCCGGGGACCGAGCGGCCCCTCTCGCCCGGCGCGTGGCGCCTCGCCGACTGCGGCGAGCAGCTCGAGGGGGCGGTGGAGGGGGCACTCGGGCGTGACGATCTCGGACCGCTCGGAACCGACAACGTGCCGCAAGGTCAGGCCTGGGAGGTTCTCACGGCCCGGGGCGCGGCATCCTGGTGCACGTTCGCCCCGGTCTCGTACGACGAGACGAATCCTCCCAGCCTGCGGGTCAGCCTCGCCGCGGGTGCGCGATCCGATCCGGGCGAGGGGGAGCAGTCGGGCGGCAGCCCCGTCGAGGTCGGCGGAGCGCAAGCAGCCTGGTGGATGCCCGCGGCAGACGGCAACGGCGGGCGCCTTCTCGCGAACGCCGCCGGAGGGGTCGTCGACGTCAGCGGCGAGAATCTGTCGCGGGAACAGCTGCGAGCCGTGACCGCGGCGATCATCTCCGCCCTCGGCTGAGCTCTCGGCATCCACCTCCCACCCGCCGCCCTAGACTCGACTCTCGTGGTGACCCGTCTGTCGAACTTCTTCCTCCGCACGCTCCGTGAAGACCCCTCCGATGCCGAGGTGGCCAGCCACCGCCTGCTCGTGCGGGCCGGCTACATCCGCCGTAACGCGCCGGGCATCTTCGCCTGGCTGCCGCTGGGCCTGAAGGTCAAGGCCAAGATCGAGGCGGTCGTGCGCGAGGAGATGGCGAACGCCGGTGCCTTCGAGGTGCACTTCCCCGCGCTCCTGCCCCGCGATCCGTACGAGCAGACCGGTCGATGGGAGGAGTACGGCGACGCGCTGTTCCGCCTTCAGGACCGCAAGGGTGCCGACTACCTGCTCGCTCCCACGCACGAAGAGATGTTCACCCTGCTGGTGAAGGACCTGTACTCCTCGTACAAGGACCTGCCGCTGACGCTCTACCAGATCCAGGACAAGTACCGTGACGAGGCGCGCCCCCGCGCCGGCCTGCTGCGCGGCCGCGAGTTCACGATGAAGGACGCGTACTCGTTCGACGCGACCGATGCGGGACTCGACGTCTCGTACCAGGCGCAGCGCGATGCCTACGAGCGCATCTTCACGCGCCTGGGCCTCGAGTACGTCATCGTCGCCGCCGACGCCGGTGCCATGGGCGGCTCGAAGTCGGAGGAGTTCCTGCACCCGACCCCCATCGGCGAAGACACCTTCGTGCGCTCCGCCGGTGGCTACGCGGCCAACGTCGAGGCGTTCACCACGGTCGTGCCCGAGTCGCTGTCGATCGAGGGCCGCCCGGATGCCGTGATCTTCGACTCCCCGAACACCCCCACCATCGCGACCCTCGTCGACCACAGCAACGCCCACCTCGACGCACCCGCCCCCGGCATCGCCGGCCCGGCGACCGACGGGGCCACCGAGTGGACCGCCGCCCACACGCTGAAGAACGTCGTGATGGCCCTCACCCACCTCGACGGCACGCGCGAGCTCGTCGTCGTGGGTCTTCCCGGCGACCGCGACGTCGACGACAAGCGCGTCGAGGTCGCCTTCGCGCCCGCCGAGGTCGAAGCCGCGACCGAAGCCGACTTCGCCAAGCACCCCCTGCTGGTCAAGGGCTACATCGGCCCCTGGTCGCCGGCGGGCGCCGTGCTGGGCGAGGAATCGGCCACCGGCATCCGGTACGTCCTCGACCCGCGCGTCGTCGACGGCACCGCGTGGATCACCGGCGCCAACGTCGACCAGAAGCACGTGCACTCGCTCGTCGCCGGCCGCGACTTCGTCGGCGACGGCTTCGTCGAGGTGTCGACCGTGCGCCCCGGAGACCCCGCTCCCGACGGCTCGGGCCCCGTGGAGCTCGCGCGCGGCATGGAGATCGGTCACGTCTTCCAGCTCGGTCGCAAGTACGCCGAGGCCCTGGGCCTGAAGGTGCTCGACGAGAACGGCAAGCTCGCCACGGTCACGATGGGCTCGTACGGCATCGGCGTCACCCGCATCCTCGCGATCATCGCCGAGCTCAACAACGACGCGAAGGGCCTGATCTGGCCCCAGTCGGTCGCCCCCTTCGACGTGCACGTCGTCGCCACCGGTCGCGACGCGGCGGCGTTCGAGCTCGCCGAGTCGGTCGCCGCCCAGCTCGAGGCCGCGGGGCGCGACGTGCTCTACGACGACCGCCCCAAGGTCTCGCCCGGCGTCAAGTTCGGCGACGCCGAGCTCGTCGGCATCCCGCGCATCCTCATCGTCGGCCGCGGCGCCGCCGAGGGCCAGGTCGAGCTGTGGGACCGCCGCACGGGCGAGCGCGAGACGCTCGCGGTCGCCGACGCGGTGGCGGCGCTCACCCGCTGATCGATCCGCCGGAACGGCACCCCGCCGACGCGAAGTCGACCGGGGTGCCGTTCCGCCTTTGACCGACCCGGTAGGTGCGCGCGCCGGTAGCGTGGATGCCATGATCGCCGCCCCCCGCCTGTCGCTGTCCGACGGCTCCACGATCCCGCAGCTCGGCATCGGCACCTACAAGGTGCCCGCCGACGTCACCGCCGACCTGGTCGCCGGCGCGCTCGCCGCGGGCTACCGTCACGTCGACACGGCCGCGCTCTACGGCAACGAGACCGAGGTCGGCGAGGGACTGCGCGCGTCGGGGCTCGACCGCGACGACCTGTTCGTCACGACCAAGGTGTGGAACGACGACCAGGGGTTCGATGAGACGCTGCGCGCGTTCGACGCCAGCAGCGCACGGCTGGGCCTCGACCGGGTCGACCTGTACCTGATCCACTGGCCCATCCCCAGCGCGGACCGCTACGTCGACACCTGGCGCGCCCTGCTGCGCCTGCGCGACGAGGGCCGGGCCACCTCGATCGGCGTCAGCAACTTCGCCATCCCGCACCTCGAGCGGCTGCGCGATGAGACGGGCGTGCTCCCCGCGGTGAACCAGGTCGAGCTGCACCCGCGCTTCCCGCAGAACGACCTCGTCGACTGGGACTCCGCGCACGGCATCGTCACCGAGTCGTGGGCGCCGCTGGCGCGCGGCGGGCTGCTCGACGAGCCCGTGCTGATGCGGATCGCCGAGCGCTACGGCAAGACTCCGGCCCAGGTCGTCGTCCGCTGGCACCTGGACCGCGGCCTGGTCGTGTTCCCCAAGTCGGTGTCACTCTCGCGTCTGCGCGAGAACGGCGATGTCTTCGACTTCACCCTCGACGCCGACGACCACGCGGCGATCGCCACGCTCGACACGGGGGAGCGCACCGGGCGCGACCCCGCGCTGGACTGACGCTCAGACGTCGAGCCGCGCGTAGCGGGCGCGGAACACCGTGAACACGCCGTAGGCGACGAAGCCCAGGCCCACGAGGAACGCCAGCACCGGCCCGGCGGGAAGCGCGATCAGCGCCGACACCGCGCCGTCGAGGCCGCCCGCGGTATCGGGCTCGACGGTCACGGCGGCCACGACGAGCAGCACCCCGACGATCCCGAGCGCGACGCCCTTGGCGAGGAAGCCCACCACCCCGAGAGCGCTGAGGGCGTGGCCCGCCGGTCCGTCGGGGATGCGCACCTTGGAGTGGAACGAGCGGCGCAGTCCCATCCACACGAAGCCGATGCCGACGCTCGCGACGACGACTCCGGTGGTGCCCAGCAGCAGCCCGCCGAGGGGAAGGGTCAGCACGGCGGCGCTGGCGTCTTCGGCGGCCTGCTCGGCGCGGGGGCGCGCGCCGAGCGCGACCGAGGCCGAGAGGATCCCGATGACGACGAAGACGAGGCCCTGCGGCGCCTCGGCCGCGATCCGCGCGAGGCGGCGCCACCCCGACAGGTGACGGGGAGCGACGGCCTGCAGCAGGTGCCAGCAGCCCAGGGCGACGAGTCCGATCGCCAGAGCCCAGAGGGCCACGGCACCGAGCGGCACCGCCGCGAGGGCTCGGAATGCCCCGGTCTGGTCGGTGTCTTCGGCCGCTCCGAAGCCGACGGCGAGCACGAGGGCGCCGATGAGCAGGTGCAGGATGCCGTTGGCGACGTATCCCGTGCGCGCCGCGACGCGGAAGGCGGGGTTGGCCTCGGCATCGCGCGCGGCTGTTCGGGCGGAAGACGGCACGGACGAACCGTATGCCGCGGTACGGGAATCCGGCAATCGCGTGTGCCGTGTCCCTTGCGTCGTGTGCGGCGCCGTGCGTTCGCCCGCGCGCCCGCGTGGCCGCGCCCGTCGCGCGTCGTCTCGCGGCGTCCGCGGAGGCCCGAGCCCCGCGCCCCGCCCCTCGCCCGATTCGCGCGGTGCCGCGTTGCCTAGGATTGCCTGATGCCCGCTCCCCGCCGCCCGCGCCCGCGCCGGTGGAATGCGCTCCCCGTGCTCACCCGCCACGCCCCGCCGCGCGTGCTGCTGATCGTCGGGATCGTCGTGGTGGTGCTGGGGGCGTTGATCGTGTCGCGCCCGCTCACCTCGCTGGTCTTGCTCGGCATCTACGTCGGTGCCAGTGCCGTGGTGATGGGCATCGTCGAGCTGGTCGCGCGCCCCGCCGGATGGTGGGCGCGGTCGGTGGCCGCCGCCTGGATCGTCGCGGGCGTCGCGGTCCTGGTCTGGCTGGGGCGCAGCCTCGAACTGCTGCCGCCCGTGCTCGCGGTGCTGCTCGTCATCGGGGGGCTCGCGTCGGTGGGACGCGCCGTCTCGCCGGGTGAGGTCAGCGCCCGCGTGCTGTCGTTGGCCTGGGGTGTCGCCCAGATCGCCCTCGGACTGCTGTCGTTCACCTGGCCCGACGTCACCGTTCTGGTGCTTGCCGTGGTGTTCGGGGTGCGCACGATCGTGTTCGGCGTGGGGGTGTTCGCCCGCGGAGTCCGCGGCATCCGTCGTCCGCACGCGCCGCGAACGCCGTTCGACGCGCCGCGGGCCGTTCGACGTCGCCGGACGCGGCTGCGCTGGGCCGCCGCCGGCCGCTACGCCCTCTCTCTCGTGCTGGTCGCGACCGCCGCGGGCGGGTGGTGGCTGAACGACTGGCTCAACGACGGCGCCCCGGTCGTCGACGCCTTCTACGACGCCCCGGCCGAGGTGCCGAGCGGTCACGGCCGTCTCATCCGCTCCGACGCGTACCTCGGCCGTCTTCCCCAGAACGGCGACGTCACGCGCATCCTCTACACGACGAGGGATGCCGTGAGCCGGCCCGCCGTGGCGAGCGCCCTCGTGATCATGCCCAAGGACCCGCCCCCGGGACCGCGTCCCGTCATCATCTGGAACCACGGCACGACGGGGGTGGCCCAGGGGTGCGCACCGAGCCTGCGCGACGCCTCGGCGACCCGGTGGTCGATCCCGGCGCTCGAGCAGGCGCTGAAGGCCGGCTGGGTGGTCGTCGCCTCGGACTTCTCCGGCCAGGGTGCACCCGGCACCTACCCCTACCTGATCGGCCGGGGCGAGGCGCGCTCGTCGCTGGACGCGGTGCTGGCGATGGCGGAGCTGCGCACCGACGTGACCCTCTCGCCCGACACGGTGGTCTGGGGTCACTCGCAGGGCGGACACGCGGCGCTGTGGACCACCGCGATCGCCGAGGACTACGCCCCCGGGATCGACGTGCTCGGCACGGCCGTGGTCGCCCCCGTCGCCGACCCGCCCGCTCTGGCGCGCGAGCTGCTGTCGGGACCGCCGAACGCGATGCTCTCGGTGATCACCTCGTGGGTGCTGGTGCCGTACTCGCAGACCTACGCCGACGTGCACCTCGACGACTACATCGCCGAGGGCTCGCGCTCGATCGTGCTCGAGATGACCCAGCGATGCCCCACCGAGCCGGGCGTCGTCGTCTCGGTGCTGACGGCGCTCGGGGTGTCGGAGGACCGCCCGCTGTACAACGCCGACCTCACCGACGGCGCCCTCGGACGCCGACTCGCCGAGAACGCCATGACCGAGCCGCTCGGCACGCCGATGCTCGTGGCCTGGGGAGCCGACGACGAGGTCATCCCGCCGAGCCTGCAGCGCGACTACGTGCAGAAGCTCTGCGCCGAGGGGCAGCCGGTGCGGTGGGCGACGTACGCGGGCTACGACCACCTGCGCCCCATCCTGCCGAAGTCGCGCTTCCTGCCGGTCCTCTACACCTGGACGAAGAACCTCATCGAAGGCAAGACGCAGGTCGTCGACGGGTGCGGTCTGCGCTGACCGCCGGCATCCGGCATCCGGCATCCGGCACCCCGGTCGTCGTGCGGCGCGGTGGTGAAGATCATGTGTCGTTCTCGGTGAATCCTGGCAGGACGGGGTCGTTCTGATTACGGTCGGAGGGTGCCCGAGAACACACCAGAGCTCCGTCCCACCCACCCGCTCGCGATCGCGCCCGTCGTGGCGCCCGCAGCCTCGGTCGACGGCTTCACGAAACAGTTCCTGCAGAACCTGAACTTCGACCAGGGCGTGACCCTGTCGGCGTCCGACGTCAACGACCAGTACCTGGCGCTGGCGTTCACGGTGCGCGACTACCTCATGGCGCGCTGGTTCGACGATCGCGCCCAGCAGAAGAAGCTGCAGGCGAAGACCGTCTGCTACCTCTCGGCCGAGTATCTGCTGGGCCGTCAGCTCGACAACAACCTGCTCGCGGCGCGCCTCACCGACATCGCCACCGAGGCGCTCGCCCAGTGCGGCATCGACATCGACGCCGTGCGCGCGGTCGAGATCGAGCCGGGCCTCGGCAACGGCGGCCTGGGTCGTCTGGCCGCCTGCTTCATCGACTCGCTCGCGACGATGAGCGTGCCGACCATCGGGTACGGCATCCGGTACGAGTACGGCATCTTCCGTCAGGCGTTCGCCGACGGGCAGCAGATCGAGCAGCCCGACGCGTGGCTGCGCATGGGCTCGCCGTGGGACTTCCCGCACCCCGAGGCCGCGCAGACCGTCTCGTTCGCCGGCACGACCGAGACGTACGACGACGACGGCGTCGAGCGCACCCGCTGGGTCCCCGAGTGGAACGTGCTCGCGGTGCCGTACAACATGATGGTCCCGGGCTATCACAACGGCCGCGTCAACACCCTGCGCCTGTGGCGTGCGGTGGCCACCAACGCCTTCGACCTGCACACCTTCAACTCGGGCGACTACGTCGAGTCGGTGCGCGCGCAGACGTTCGCCGAGAACATCTCGAAGGTGCTCTACCCCGAGGACTCCACGCCACAGGGCAAAGAGCTGCGCCTGCAGCAGCAGTACTTCTTCGTCGCGGCCTCGATCGCCGACTTCATCGAGAACGTGCTGCCCGACGACTTCGACATCGAGGCACTGCCCGAGCGCGTCATCTTCCAGCTGAACGACACCCACCCCGTCATCGGCGTGCCCGAGCTCATGCGCGTGCTCGTCGACGAGAAGAAGCTCGAGTGGGATGCCGCCTGGGCCATCACGCAGAAGTGCTTCGCCTACACCTGCCACACGCTGCTGCCCGAGGCGCTCGAGGTCTGGCCGGTCGACCTGCTCGGCCGCCTGCTGCCCCGCCACCTCGAGATCATCTACCGCATCAACGACGAGTTCCTGCTCGAGGTGCGCGAGCGCTTCGGCGACGACGAGATGCTCATCCGCAACATGTCGATCATCGGCGAGCACCCCACCCGCTCGGTGCGCATGGCCTACCTCGCCACCGTCGCCGGTTCCAAGGTGAACGGCGTCGCCGAGCTGCACTCGCAGTTGCTGCGCGACAACGTGCTCAAGGACTTCGCCCAGATGTGGCCCGACAAGTTCACCAACGTCACGAACGGCGTGACCCCGCGCCGCTTCCTGCGCCTGGCGAACCCCGACCTGTCGGCCCTCATCACCGAGGCCCTCGGCGCGGGCTGGACGGTCGACCTCGAGCGGCTGCGGGGGCTCGAGGCCCTCGCCGACGACGGCGACTTCCGCGAGCGCTTCGCCGCGGTGAAGCTCGCCAACAAGCGGCGCCTCGGGCGGGTGCTCGAGTCCCGCGGTGACGCGCCCCTCGACGACACCCACATGCTCGACGTGATGATCAAGCGCCTGCACGAGTACAAGCGGCAGACGCTGAAGGTGCTGCACATCGTCAGCACGTACGAGGGGATCGTGTCGGGGCGCCTGCCGATCGACGAGGTGCAACCGCGCACGTTCCTCTTCGGGGCGAAGGCCGCACCCGGGTACGGCATGGCCAAGCGCATCATCCACCTCATCAACGCCGTGGGCGAGGTCGTCAGCGCCGACCCGCGCGTCGAGGGCAAGCTCCAGCTGCTGTACCCGGCGAACTACAACGTGACGTTGGCCGAGAGCATCATCCCCGCCGCCGACCTGTCGGAGCAGATCTCGCTCGCGGGCAAAGAGGCTTCGGGCACGGGCAACATGAAGCTCGCGCTCAACGGAGCGCTCACCATCGGCACCGACGACGGAGCGAACGTCGAGATCCGCCGCCTGGTCGGCGACGACAACTTCTTCCTCTTCGGCATGAGCGAGCCCGAGGTCGAGGCGCTCTGGAGCGAGGGCTACCGCCCCGCCGACCACTACCAGGGCGACGAGCGGCTGCGCAGCGCGATCGACCTCATCGCCTCGGGAGCGTTCTCGGACGGCGACCGCACGGTGTTCGAGCCGCTCGTGTCGAACCTGCTGTACGAAGACCGGTTCATGGCCCTCGCCGACTTCTCGTCGTACCTCGACGCGCAGGAGCGCGTCGACGCCGCCTACGCCGACCAGGACGGCTGGGTGCGCTCGGCGATCCTCAACGTCGCGCGCAGCGGGTACTTCTCGTCGGACCGCGCGATGCGCGACTACCTCGAGCGCATCTGGCACGCGTCGCCCGTGAGCTGAGCGGTTCCGGATGCCGCGGCCCCCTCGGTCGCGGCATCCGCGTTCCGTGACGTGCGCGCGACGCACGACCGGCGTGCCGCTCGGGGCCCCGCGGGGTGCCCCGCTCTGGCAGGATGCCTTCGCTCGCTGACCGGCGCGGGTCTGTCGGCGCCGGGCGCGCGGCGGAAGAGTGAGGGTTCACCCGACCCCGGAGGCCCCGTGCAGATCGCCGACATCCCCGTGCCCGACACCCTCGCCGCGCGCGGTGCCCTCGAACTGGCGACCCAGTACCAGTCGCCCGCGATCACCGCGCACGCCCTGCGCTCCTGGCTGTGGGCCGAGGCGTTCGCGCGCGTCGACGGCATCACCGGCATCGACCACGAGCTGCTGTACGTCGCCGCCGTGCTGCACGACGTCGGCACGGTCGCCGAGTACGACAACCACACCCTCTCGTACGAGCACGCGGGCGGCCACGTCGGCATCGCCCTGACCACGGGGGCGGGGTGGGAGCCCGCGCGGCGCCAGCGCGTGCTCGAGGTGATCGTGCGGCACAACTGGCCGAGCGTCGACCCGGCGATGGATGCCGAGGGCCACCTGCTCGAGACGGCGACGGCGCTCGACATCTCGGGCGCCCGCCCCGACGCGCTGCCCGAGGACTTCCGCCGCGAGGTGCTCCGCGCCCATCCGCGGGGAACGCTCGCCGCCGAGTTCGGCGCCTGCGTGCTCGACCAGGCCGCGCGAAAGCCCGACACCGCGGCGCGCCGACTGGCGGAGGGGGGAGTGGTCGCGAAGCTGGCCGCGAACCCGCTCGAGCGCCTGTGACGCAGGCTCCCGTGCGTCGGGCTGCCCGCCACCGGCCCTCCCGTGCAGAACTCCTGAACTTCGCGACGTCGCGCGGGTCGAGGTGCCGAGATTCCGCGTGTCGGCGGGGAGGCGGCGGGCGGATCACAGCAGTCGTGCGCAGCCCGGGCGTCGGCCGAATCGCTCGCCGGGTCGCGGGGCGGGTGGCATCCCGGGTATCGTAGGGGGGTTGTCGGCGCCGGTCGCGTCGACGAGAGCTGAATAACGGAGGGCCCTTGTGGACATCGATCTCGCACTTCTGAAGACGATCGAACGCGAGAAGGAGATCCCCTTCGATGAACTCGCGCGCATCATCGAGCAGGCGATCCTGACCGCCTACGCCAAGCACATCTCGCCCACCGGCGAGATCCCCGCCGGCGCCCGCGTCGAACTCGATCGCAAGACCGGACACGTCGGCGTCTTCACGCCCGTGACCGACGACGAAGACATCGTCATCGGCGAAGAGGAGCAGTCCTCCGATGACTTCGGTCGCATCGCCGCCTTCGCCGCCAAGCAGGTCATCAGCCAGCGTCTGCGCGACATCGCCGACGACGCGGTGCTGGGGGAGTTCCGCGGCAAAGAGGGCGACATCGTCGCCGGCGTCGTGCAGCAGGGCCCGAACCCGCGCATGGTGCACGTCGACCTCGGAACGGTCGAGGCGATCCTCCCGCCCGAGGAGCAGGTTCCCGGCGAGACCTACGCGCACGGCTCGCGTCTGCGCGTCTACGTGACGAGCGTGTCCAAGGGCAACAAGGGGCCGCAGATCACCGTGTCGCGCACGCACCCGGGCCTGGTCCGCAAGCTCTTCGCCCTCGAGGTGCCCGAGATCGCCGCGGGCCTGGTCGAGATCGTGTCGCTGGCCCGCGAAGCCGGTCACCGCTCGAAGATCGCCGTCAAGGCCAACGACCCGACGGTCAACGCCAAGGGCGCCTGCATCGGTGAGCTCGGCCGCCGCGTGCGCGCCGTCACCGAAGAGCTCGCGGGCGAGAAGATCGACATCATCGACTACGACGCCGAGCTGCCGCGCTTCGTCGCGAACGCGCTGTCGCCGGCCAAGGTCACGTCGAGCTTCGTCCTCGATGCCACGACCAAGGCCGTCCGGGCGCTCGTGCCCGACTACCAGCTGTCGCTCGCGATCGGCAAAGAGGGGCAGAACGCGCGTCTGGCCGCCAAGCTGACCGGCGCGAAGATCGACATCCAGCCCGACAGCATCCTCGAAGACAACTGAGCGTCCGTCGCTGCGGCGACGGCGAGGTGTACGATGGAACCAGTACGAACGTGCGTCGGATGCCGCGCACGCGCCCCCCGATCCTCGCTTCTGCGTGTGGTCGCCGACGGATCTCAGCTCGTCCCCGACGAGCGGGCGGTCCTGCCGGGCCGGGGTGCGTGGGTGCACGAGACGGACGCGTGCGTGAGAAAAGCTCTCGCGCGTCGCGCCTTCGTACGAGCATTGCGTGTGTCAAGCCCGCTTGACACGCAGACCTTCGAATCACACCACCAGCGAAAAGGCTGAACGGCTATGGACACGAAGTGAACGGCTCGAAATGAGACCCGTCCGCAAGTAACGGTCTGCCCTGTCCGGGGTAGGCCCTCAGACAGGAGAATTGTGGCAAAACCACGCGTGCACGAGATCGCTTCCGAGCTCGGCGTCGACAGCAAGGTCGCGCTTGCGAAGCTGAAGGAGCTCGGCGAGTTCGTCAAGAGCCCCTCATCCACCATCGAGCCCCCCGTGGCTCGTAAGCTCCGCGCCGCCCTCGCGGCCGAGAGCTCCTCCGGATCCTCGGATGCCAAGCCCGCCGCCGCTGCGGCGCGCCCCGGCGCCCGTCCCGGCCCCGCTCGTCCGGCAGCGACCCCGGGCGCCCGCCCGTCGGGTCCGACCCCGGGCCCCGCCAAGCCCGCAGCCCCCGCCGCCCCGGCTCCGGCCGAGGCCGCTCCCGCGGCAGCGACCCCCGCGGCATCCGCTCCCGAGGCCTCCGCCCCGGCTGCGGCGACCCCCGCTCCCGCAGCTCCCGCGTCCGGTGACGCCGAGGCGTCGTCGTCGGCGACCCCCGGTGCCCCCAAGCCCGGCCCGAGCTCGCCCCCGCGTCCGGGTGGCGCGCGTCCGGGCAACAACCCGTTCGCGTCGGCCCAGGGCATGGGCCAGCGTCCCGCCGGTCCCCGTCCGGGCAACAACCCGTTCGCGTCGGCGCAGGGCATGGGCCAGCGCCCGACGCCCGGCAACATCCCGCGCCCGCAGGCTCCGCGTCCCGGTGCGCCGCGTCCCGGCGCTCCCCGTCCCGGCGGTGCCGGTCGTCCCGGCGGTGCCGGTCGTCCGGGCGCCCCGTTCCAGCAGCGTCCCGGCGGCCCCGGTCGTCCCGGCGGTGCCGGTGGCGGCTTCCAGCGTCCCGGTGGCGCACCCGGTGCGGGCGGCGGCGGTTTCGCCGGTCGTCCCGGCGGTGGTGGCGGTCGTGGCCGTGGTCCCGGCGGTGGTACCGCAGGTGCCTTCGGTAAGGGCGGCGGCAAGTCGAAGCAGCGTAAGTCGCGTCGGGCGAAGCGGCAGGAATTCGAGATGCGGTCGGCGCCGGTCGTCGGCGGCGTCAACGTCTCGAAGGGCAACGGCGAGATCATCCGCCTCCGTCGCGGCGCATCGATCTCCGACTTCGCGGACAAGCTCGAGGCCCTGCGCGGCTACAACGTGCAGCCCGGCACGCTCGTGACCATCCTGTTCAACCTGGGCGAGATGGCCACCGCGACCGAGTCGCTCGACGAGGCCACCTTCGAGGTGCTCGGCGCCGAGCTCGGCTACAAGATCCAGATGGTCTCGCCCGAGGACGAGGACAAAGAGCTCCTCGAGGGCTTCGGTCTCGACCTCGACGGCGAACTCGAAGCCGAGAGCGAGGACGATCTCGAGATCCGTCCTCCCGTGGTCACCGTCATGGGCCACGTCGACCACGGTAAGACGCGACTGCTCGACGCCATCCGCCAGACCAACGTCGTGGCGGGCGAGGCCGGCGGCATCACGCAGCACATCGGTGCGTACCAGATCTGGACCGAGCACGACGGCATCGAGCGCGCGATCACCTTCATCGACACCCCGGGTCACGAGGCGTTCACCGCCATGCGTGCCCGCGGTGCGCAGGTGACCGACATCGCGATCCTCGTGGTCGCGGCCGACGACGGCATCATGCCCCAGACGGTCGAGGCGTTGAACCACGCCCAGGCGGCCAACGTGCCGATCGTGGTCGCGGTCAACAAGGTCGACAAGCCCGACGCCAACCCGGCCAAGGTGCGCCAGCAGCTCACCGAGTACGGTCTGGTCGCCGAGGAGTACGGCGGAGACGTCATGTTCGTCGACGTGTCGGCTCGCGAGAACCTCAACATCCAGGCTCTGCTGGATGCCGTGCTGCTCACCGCCGACGCGGGGCTGGACCTCACGGCCAACCCGAACAAGGCGGCCCGCGGTGTCGCGATCGAAGCGAGGCTCGACAAGGGCCGCGGCTCGATCGCCACGGTGCTCATCCAGTCGGGAACTCTGCGCGTCGGAGACGCGATCGTCGCCGGAACGGCTTACGGCCGCGTCCGCGCGATGATGGACGAGAACGGCGACGCGGTCGACGAGGCCTACCCCTCGCGTCCCGTCTCGGTGCAGGGCCTCAACTCGGTTCCCCGCGCCGGCGACGTCTTCATCGTCACCGAAGAAGACCGCACCGCGCGTCAGATCGCCGAGAAGCGTGAAGCCGCCGAGCGCAACGCCCAGCTGGCCAAGGCCCGCAAGCGCATCTCGCTCGAGGACTTCACCCGTGCTCTCGAAGAGGGCAAGGTCGAGTCGCTCAACCTCATCATCAAGGGTGACGTGTCGGGTGCCGTCGAGGCGCTCGAGGAATCGCTGCTCAAGATCGAGGTCGACGACAGCGTCCAGCTGCGCATCATCCACCGCGGTGTGGGTGCGATCACCGAGTCGGACATCAACCTGGCCACGATCGACAACGCGATCGTGATCGGCTTCAACGTCCGTCCCGACACGAAGGCCCGCGAGCGTGCCGCCCGTGAGGGTGTCGACGTGCGGTTCTACTCGGTCATCTACAACGCGATCGACGATGTCGAGCAGTCGCTCAAGGGCCTGCTCAAGCCGGAGTTCGAAGAAGTGCAGTCGGGTGTCGCCGAGATCCGCGAGGTGTTCCGCTCCTCGAAGTTCGGCAACATCGCCGGTGTCATCGTGCGATCGGGAACGATCACGCGAAACGCCAAGGCTCGTGTCATCCGCGACGGTGTCGTGCTGGCCGATGGCCTGGCCATCGAGTCGCTGCGTCGCTTCAAGGACGACGTCACCGAGGTGCGTACGGACTTCGAGGCCGGTATCGGTCTCGGCAAGTTCAACGACATCCAGATCGGTGATGAGATCGAAACGACGGAACTCATCGAGAAGCCGCGAGGCTGATCCACGGGGCGGGGGTCGCGCTGTTCGGCGCGGCTCCCGCTTCGGCCTGCGGGGGTGTGCATTCCCCCGAGCAGAGCGGGGCCCCTACCCCGATGCTCGGGAGAATGCACACCCCCTCCGGCCTACGCTGGGTGCAGCGGCGAACGGCGCCACCTCACCCGGCGGATGAGCCACGGGGCGCTCGACTCGCGGCGGTAGTGAAACAAAGGAGAAGGCAGTGGCAGGAGAGCGACAGGCACGAGTGGCGGACCGGATCCGCGTGGTGCTCGCCGAACGTCTCGAGAAGGGGCTGCGCGACCCGCGGCTCGGTTTCGTGACGATCACCGACGTACGCGTCACGGGCGACCTGCAGCACGCGTCGGTGTTCTACACCGTCATGGGCGACGAAGCGCACCGCAACGACACCGCAGCGGCACTGAAGTCGGCGACCGGACTGCTGCGCAGCGAGGTGGGAAAGAACCTCAACACGCGCCTCACCCCGTCGCTGGAGTTCATCCTCGACGCCATTCCCGAGAACGCCGACCACATCTCGGCGCTGCTGCGCGAAGCGCGCGAGCGCGACCAGTCGGTCGCGGGTCTCGCCGCCGCGGCCACGTACGCCGGCGACGCCGACCCGTACGTCAAGCCGCGCGAAGACGACGCCGACGACGAAGACGAGCTCGACGAAAGTGACGCGGACGACGACGACGCCGCCACCGACGACGAAGACGCCCCGCGGGCCTGAGCCCGCGCGACGACACGGCCGGATGCCCGCCCCTCGGGGCCGGTGTCCGGCCGTTTCTCGTATCGCGGGCGTGCCGGAGCTCCCGGGCGGGACTCAGGATGCCGGGTGGCCCGGCAGGTGCAGGAGGCCGTCCGATGCCTCGGCGAGGCCGTCGGCGATGAGGGAGTCGATCGCGCGGTCGCGCTGAACGGCGTCGGGCCAGTCGGGGACGACGGCGAACAAGGCGACGGGCGCGGGGGCGGCCTCGCGCAGCACCCTCAGCACGGCGCCGCGCGCCTGGCGGTCGCTGCCCTCGTATTTCGCCTGACGTCGGCGGCGGTCCTCCGACTCGGGGTATCCGGCCGCGCGCCAGGCGCATTGCGCCGCCAGCGGGCAGACCTCGCATCTCGGTGACCGAGCCGTGCACACGATCGCGCCCAGCTCCATCGCCGCCGCGTTGACGATGGCCGACTCGACGATGTCGTCGGGCAGCTCGGCATCCATCCGCGCCAGGTCGGCCTTGTTCGGGGATCCCGGCTGCGCGCGCCCCTCGACGGCTCGGGCGAGGACGCGCCGCGTGTTCGTGTCGACGACCGGATGCCGATCCCCGTACGCGAAGACCGCGACCGCGCGCGCCGTGTAGTCACCGATACCGGTGAGGGCCAGCAACGCGTCGACGTCGCGCGGAACCACACCGTCATGACGATCGCGGATCTCGACCGCCGCGCGGTGCAGCCACAGGGCCCGCCGCGGGTAGCCGAGATTGGCCCACTGCGTCACGGCGTCGGCCGGGGGAGCAGCGGCCAGGTCCGAGGGCGTCGGCCATCGGGTGAGCCAGGCGTCGAGGTGCGGGATCACCCGTGCGACCGGGGTCTGCTGCAGCATGAACTCGCTGACGAGCGTGCCCCACGCGCCGAACCCCTCCCGGCGCCACGGAAGATCGCGCGCCGCGTCGCGGTACCACTCGATGAGCGGGGCGGCGAGTGCGGGCATCCGTTCAGCCTAGAACGCCGCGGGCGGGCGGAGCGTGCGGGGAGGTCGCGAGAAACGCCGATCGTGCCGAGACACGCGGTGTCGCGGCGTGTCTCGGGCGGATCCGCGTTTCTCGCCCCGCGCGAGCCGGATACGCCGGGGGCGAGAGCCTCGGGCGGGGGTGCGATGTCGGTGGTCGACCGTAGGCTGGAGGCATGTCGTCCGAGAACACCGCCCCCGAATTGCCGCGCAGCCTGCGCGACCTGATGCGGCAGAACAACCGCGCGGGGCGCGTCGTCGTCGCCGTCGACGGGCTCGACGCCGAGGCGGCGGGCGCCTTCGCCGATGCGTTCGCGGCCGCTGTCGACGAGGAGGGCACGGCGGTCTTCCGAGCGGCCCTCGCCGACGGGGCGCCGCGCGCCCGTGAGCGCCTGATCGCGCCCTTCCGAGCGGGCGAGTCGTTCGGGCCGGGCGAGGTCGCCCCCGCCGACGCGGTGCTCGTCGTCTCCGGACGCTTCCTCCACGCCTCCGAGGTGCGCGGACTCTGGAACTTCTCGATCTGGCTCGAGAGCAACCCGCCCATCGGCACGCCCCGTCCGGAACTGCCCGAGGCCGAGAAGCACTACCTCCGCACGGCGCGACCGAAGGCTGCGGCATCCGTCATCGTCGAGAACTCCGACCCCGCCCACCCCGTGCAGGTCTTCGGAGACTTCTGCTGATGGTGCGCCCCGGAATCCTCCTGGTCGACAAACCGGGAGGCATCACCAGCCATGACGTCGTGTCGCGGGCGCGCAAGGCGCTCGGCACCCGCAAGATCGGGCACGCCGGCACCCTCGACCCGATGGCGACCGGCCTTCTCGTGCTGGGCGTCGAAGGGGCGACGCGCCTGCTGACCTACATCGTGGGCGTCGACAAGACCTACGAGGCCACCATCCTGCTGGGTGTCGCCACCGACAGCGACGACGCCGACGGGATCGAGACGGCCCGAGCGGATGCCACGGCCCTGGCCGCCGTGACCGACGCGGCCATCGCCGCGGGCATCGCCGACCTGACCGGCGAGATCGAGCAGGTACCGAGCACGGTGTCGGCCATCAAGGTGGACGGGCGCCGCGCCTACGACCTGGCCCGCGCGGGGGAAGAGGTCGTGCTGAAGGCCCGGCGCGTGACGGTGTCGCGCTTCGCCGTTCGAGAGACCCGCCGGGGTGAGGCGACGATCGAGCTCGACGTCGTCGTCGACTGCTCCAGCGGGACCTACATCCGCGCCCTCGCCCGCGACCTGGGTGCGGCCCTCGGGGTGGGCGGGCACCTGACGATGCTGCGCCGCACGCGGATCGGCTCCTTCGACGTCGCCGTCGCGGCGCCCGTCGACGACATCGCCGAGAACGAGCTCGTGCCCCCCGCGACCGCCGCGGCCGTCGTGATGGGGGCGTTGGCCGTGGGCGCCGACGAGGCCCGCGACCTGCGACACGGCAAGCGCATCGACGGCGGCGGGCGCCTCACCGGAGCCGTGGCCGCGGCCATCGACCCCGACGGAGAGCTGATCGGCGTCGTCGAGAAGCGCGGCGCGCAGCTGAAGAGCGTCATGAACATGCCGACGGAGGCCGCCCGATGATCCTGTGGTTCACCCTCGCGCAGGTCGGCATCGCTGTGCTCGCCGGTCTCGTCGCCGTCGTGGCGGGGCTCGCCGGTCGCCGCCCGGGCGACGTCACGGTCGGCTCCCTCGCCCTCATCGAGCTGCTGCTCATCGTGCAGATCGTCGTCGCGATCATCGCGCCGTTCGCGGGAAACCCGCCGTCGGGCAGTCTGCTCGAGTTCTGGACCTACCTCGCGTCGGCGGCTCTCGTCCCCGTGGCCGGCGCCGCGTGGGCGCTCATCGAGCGCAGCCGCTGGAGCACCGTGATCATGGGCGTCGCCGCCCTCGCCGTCGCGGTCATGGTGTGGCGCATGTACGTCATCTGGACGGTGCAGATCGCCTGAGCGCCTTCGCCGACGACCCGGCCGAGCCGTCTCGCGCACGAGGCATCGCGCCATCAGGGTGCCCGACGGGCTCGGCGACCTCGCGCAGGGCGCATCCACGCCGGCGGCGGGGCCGCGCGGCGCGACGCCCTCGACGGGCTCGAGCAGCCCGCGGCGGGGGAGCGCCGCTCGACGGCGGCGTGAGCGAACTAGAATCGTGGGGTCATGGCATCCACCACTCCCACCCGCTCCCGGGGGATGACCGGCATCGGCCGTGTCCTCGTCGTCGTCTACGGCATCATGGCGCTCGCCGCCACGGGCCGATCGTTCGTGCAGATCGTGCGCGAGTTCGACGACGCCCCGCTGGCGTACTCGCTGTCGGCGCTCGCCGCGGTCGTGTACATCCTCGCCACCCTCGCCCTCATCTTCTCGGCGCGGCCCGCCTGGTACCGCGTCGCCTGGATCGCGATCGGCTTCGAACTCGTCGGCGTGCTCGTCGTCGGGACGCTCAGCCTCGTGCTGCCGGCGCTGTTCCAGCACCCGACGGTGTGGTCGGTGTACGGCTACGGCTACCTCTTCATCCCGCTCGTCCTGCCCTTCCTCGGCCTGTGGTGGCTCACGCGCCATCGCCGGATGGCACCGTGATCGTCTTCCGCGATCCGGCGGAGGTGCCGGCGGGGTTCGGCCCCTCGGTCGTCGCGATCGGCAAGTTCGACGGCGTGCACACCGGGCACCGGGCCGTCATCGATCGCGCGCGGGTCGATGCGTCCGACGGCGCCCGCGTCGTCGCCGTCACCTTCGACCGCAACCCGCTCCGCGTGCTGCGGCCCGATCTGTGCCCGACCGACGTGATCGGTCCGCACCAGAAGCTCGAGCTACTCGAGCGCGCGGGCGTGGACGCCACCCTGCTGCTGACCTTCGACGAGGCACTCGCGGCCCTTCCCGCCGAGGAGTTCGTCCGCCGCATCATCGTGGACGCCCTGCAAGCGCGGACGGTGCTGGTCGGCAGCGACTTCCGCTTCGGTGCCGGGGGAGCGGGCGACCCCGCGCTGCTCACGCGCCTGGGCGCCCAGCACGGCTTCCGCGTCGACGTCGTGGACGACGTGCGCGCGGTGCACGCCGACCGACGGGTGTCGTCGACCTGGATCCGCGAGGCGCTGTCGGCCGGAGATGTGACCACCGCGGCTCGACTGCTCGGCCGTGCGCCGTCGGTCTGGGGCGAGGTCGTGCACGGCCTGAAGCGCGGGCGCGAGCTGGGGTATCCGACGGCCAACCTGTCGAGCGATCTCGAGGGCTTCGTGCCCGCCGACGGCGTCTACGCCGGATGGCTCGTCGATGTCGAGGGCGGCCGGCGCATCAGCTACCCCGCCGCGATCAGCGTCGGCACCAACCCGACGTTCGACGACGTGCATTCCCGCCAGGTCGAGGCGTACGTGCTCGACGAAACCGACCTCGACCTCTACGGACACCACGTCGAGGTGCGCTTCGTCGAGCGGGTGCGCGAGATGACGGCGTTCGACGGCATCGACGCGCTGCTCGTGCAGATGGCCGACGACGTGGAACGGACGCGCGCGATCCTCGCGTGAGGCGGGCGGGGTCGGGGCGGCGCGCTGCGGGTGGGGGCGTCGGATGTGGCCCCGGGGTGCGGGGCATGGCCGCGCGGTCACCCACGGCCGAGCGGATCCGGCCGTCAGTCCTGCCGCGACAGGTGATTGCGGATGCCGAGGAACGCGGCCGTGGCTCCCAGCACCATCAGTGAGGCGGTGACGAGGGCCGCCCGGTGGAAGCCGCCGAGATCGAGCGCGCCGCCCACCACCGCCGACACGCCCGCGATGGCGAGGAGACCGGCGACGCGGGAGACCGCGTTGTTGACCGCCGAGGCGATGCCCGAGCGCTCGGTGTCGATCGCGCCGAGCACGGCGGCGGTGAGGGGTGAGATCGTGGCGGTCAGGCCCAGGCCGAACACGACGATGCCAGGCAGCACCTGCGTCCAGTAGTCGAAGTCCTCGCCCACGGTGAGCAGCAGCAGCGAGCCGGCGGCCATCGCGAGCGGGCCCAGTGTCATGAACAGGCGCGGTCCGAAGCGTCCGGCGAGGGCGCCCATCCGGGAACTCAGCGCGATCATGAGCAGCGTGCTCGGCAGCGACGCGAGACCCGCGAGCGTGGCGGGCAGGCCCGCGCCCTGCTGCAGGTAGACGCTCACGACGAAGCCGTTCAGCGACAGGGCCGCGTACACGAACGCGGTGGCGAGGTTGCCGGCCCAGAAGTTGCGGGCGCGGAACAGATCGAGCGGCATCATCGGATCGCGCGCCACGCGCTGACGCACGAGGAAGCCGACCAAGGCTGCGGCGCCGATCACCCCCGGCATCCAGATCACCGGTGACGTCCACCCGAGGTTCGGCTGCTCGATGAGGGCGAAGACGACCCCGCCGAGACCCGTTGCGCAGAGCACCGCGCCGAGGATGTCGACCCGGGCGCCGGGGCGACGATGGTCCCGCCAGCCCAGACGGGTGAGCAGCCACATCGTCACCGCGATCGGCAGCACGTTGACGAGGAACACCAGGCGCCACGACAGGGTGTCGACGAAGACGCCGCCGATCAGGGGTCCCGCGATCATGGCGACGGTGGTGGCCCCGGTCCAGATGCCGATCGCGCGGGACTGCGCGGGTCCGCGGAAGGTCGAGGTGATGAGGGCGAGAGAGCTCGGCACGAGCAGGGCCCCCGCCACGCCCTGCAAGGCCCGCGCCACGATGAGGAACTCGGCCGTGGGAGCCGCGGCGATCGCCACCGACGTGATGCCGAAGCCGATCAGGCCGACGCGGAGCACGACGACGCGGCCGAAGACGTCGCTGAGCGAACCGGCGACGAGGATGAACGCACCGAGGGTCACCAGGTACGCGTCGACCACCCACTGCTGGGTCGACAAGCCCCCGCCCAGCTCACCGGCGATCGCGGGGAGGGCGACGTTGACGACCGTTCCGTCGAGGAACGACACGAACGAGGCCAGGACCGCGATCGCGAGAACGGTGCGCTGCTCGCGTGTCATCGGCTCGGCCATGGCTCCAGCGTAGGGTCGCGCGGCGGGGGCGGGTCCGGTTCGGCCGCGGGACGGGCGGCCGCGGGAGGGAGCTTCGAGCAGCAGAGCCGGCGCGCGGTGGGGCGCGGGGTGCGCGGCGGACTGCTGCATCGTGTCCGGGCGACCCCCCGGAATACCCCCAGGGGGTATCGTGTTGTCCCGGGGGACACGAGGAGGAGCCATGCGCGAGAACACGGATGCCACCGCACCCACCGCCGAGGCGGTGCTCGACATCGAAGGCATGACGTGCGCGAGTTGCGTCGCACGCGTCGAGAAGCGCCTGCACCGCGTCGACGGCGTCGAGGCGGCGGTGAACCTCGCGACCGAGACCGCGCGCGTGCGCTACCCGGCCGAGCTCGACCCCGCCGCGCTGGTCGACGCCGTGCGGGCGGCCGGGTACGACGCCCGGGTGCGCACGCGCGGCGCGACGGCAGCGCCCGCCCCCGTCGCGGCGGTCGCCGTGCCCGCCCCGGGGGGAGAGATCGACGCCGTCACCGGTCGTGACATCGTCGCGCCGCACGGTCGCGCGGCGTCGACCCCTGTCGAGGTCGAGACCGCCCGCGACGCCGCCACCGCCGGACCCGACGCTCGCACGCATGACCACGCCGGCCCCGACGCCCACGGCGACCACGATCACGCTCCCGGCGCCCCCGGCGACCACGATCACGCGCACGCTCCCGGCGCCCCCGGCGCTCACGCCCACGATCATGCCGACGCCCCCGGAACCACGCCCCTGCGCGTGCGCCTCTGGGTCTCGCTCGGCCTGGCGGTTCCGGTCGTCGCGCTCGGAATGGTGCCCGCGTGGCAGTTCCCCGCCTGGCAGTGGGTCTCGCTCGTGCTCGCCACCCCGATCGTGCTCTGGGGCGGGTGGCCCTTCCACCGCGCGACCCTGCGCAACGCGCGCCACGGCGCGGCGACGATGGACACGCTCATCACCCTGGGCACGTTCGCGGCCTACCTGTGGAGCGTGTGGGCGCTCGTGTTCGGGACGGCCGGGCGCATCGGCATCCGGCACGAGGTGATGCTGTTCGGTCCCGTGCACGACTCCACCTCGGTCGTCTACTTCGAAGTCGCCGCCGCCGTGACGGTGTTCCTGCTGCTGGGTCGCGTGATCGAGCAGCGATCGACGCGTCGCGCCGGCGCGGCGCTCCGCGCTCTGCTCGACCTGGGTGCGCGCGAGGCCGAGCTGGCCGACGGTCGCCGCATCGACGTCGACGCTCTCGCCGTGGGCGACGAGTTCGTCGTACGCCCGGGCGCCACCGTCGCCACCGACGGAGAGGTGCTCGAGGGGCGCGCCTCGGTCGACGAGAGCATGCTGACCGGCGAGTCGGTTCCCGTCGAGGTCGGGCCCGGGTCGCGGGTCACCGGCGGCACGATCGCGGCGGGCGGTCGCCTGGTCGTCCGCGCGACGGGTGTCGGCGAGCAGACGCGCCTCGCCCGCATCGCGCGCCTCGTCGAAGACGCCCAGCTCGGCAAGAGCCGCGTGCAGCGCCTCGCCGACCGCATCTCGGGCGTCTTCGTGCCCGTCGTCATCGTGCTCGCGGTGCTCACCCTCGTGGCATGGCTCGTCGCCGGTCAGCCGGTCGCCGCCGGGTTCACCGCGGCCGTGGCCGTGCTCATCATCGCCTGCCCGTGCGCGCTGGGTCTGGCGACCCCGATCGCCATCCTCGTCGGCACGGGGAGGGGCGCGCAGCTCGGCATCCTGGTCACGGGTCCGGCGGCACTGGAATCGGCCGAGCGCATCGACACGATCGTTCTCGACAAGACCGGCACCCTGACCTCGGGCCGCATGAGCGTCACGACCGTCACGGTCGTCGACGGAGGGGATGCCGCCGACGCCCTGCGGCGCATCGCGGCGGTCGAGCGCGGGTCGGAGCACCCCGTCGCCCACGCGATCGTGGCG